>CAKZSF010000159.1 GCA_937920575.1 uncultured Sphingomonadaceae bacterium
CAAGCTCGGGTTGCTGGAGGGATTCCTGGGCAAGACAATTCGGGATGAGTGAAGGCTCGGTAGAGTTTGCGCCCACTTCTGGGTGTGCGTGCACAGACACGCTCCAAGCTATGGCACTGAGCAAAACTCCAATTCTAACTCGCATCCGCGCCCTGCATTTCTCACTGGTGGTCAAAATCACGGACTACCCCTATCGCTACTCGGTCGGTAGGAACTCAGGCACCGACAGATACCGCTCACCTGTGTCGTAATTGAAGCCGATTACCCGTGTGCCTGCCTCCATCTCTGGCAGCTTCTTGGCAATTGCGGCCAGTGTCGCCCCGCTGGAAATACCGATCAGCAGGCCTTCTTCCTTGGCACAGCGCAGCGCCATGGCTTTGGCTTCACCTGCATCGACAGAGATTGCCCCATCGATTGCCTGCGTGTGCAAATTGCCCGGGATGAAGCCCGCGCCAATGCCCTGAATGGGGTGCGGGCCGGGCTGCCCGCCGCCAATAACCGGTGAAAGCTCTGGCTCCACCGCATAGGCTTTCATCTCGGGCCAAACCTTCTTGAGCTCTTCCGCGCATCCGGTCAGGTGTCCGCCGGTCCCAACGCCGGTAATCATCGCATCGGGCGGCGTATCGGTGAAGTCCTTGATAATCTCTTGCGCCGTCGTACGCGCGTGAACCGCGACATTGGCCGGGTTGTCAAATTGCGACGGCATCCATGCACCATCCGTTTGACTTACCAGCTCGGTCGCCCGTTCGATCGCGCCCTTCATGCCTTTTTCCTTGGCGGTCAGATCGAATGTCGCGCCATAGGCGAGCATCAAGCGGCGGCGTTCGAGCGACATACTCTCTGGCATCACGAGGACGAGCTTGTAGCCTTTCACTGCGGCCACCATCGCCAGACCGATGCCAGTGTTGCCGCTGGTCGGCTCGATAATTGTTCCGCCCGGTTTCAGGTCGCCGGCAGCCTCGGCTGCTTCAACCATGGCCAGCGCGATGCGATCCTTGATTGATCCGCCGGGATTGGTGCGCTCCGACTTCACCCAAACCTCGTGATCGGGGAACATACGGGCGAGGCGAATGTGCGGCGTGTTGCCAATGGTTGCGAGGACGTTGTCAGCTTTCATGGCGAATCCTTTTGTTTGCTGATCTCAGCCTAACGCAATTCGTCGGGCGGGTCGAAGGTCTTTGTTTTGCGCAAGACAGGGAACAGTCGGCTCCAGATCAAAACTGTCGCAATTGCGCCGACGCCTCCAGCGATCACTGCCGCAACCGGGCCAACAACAAACGCCAACGCTCCGGAAAATGCATCACCGCCTTCGTTCGAAGCGCTGATCGTCATGAGTGACACAGACGAAACGCGCCCGCGTTTGTCATCAGGTGTGTGCAACTGGATCAGGGATTGGCGGATATAGACGCTGAACATGTCCGCCGCGCCCGCAATCATAAGCATAGCGATGCTCAGCGGAAGCCACGTGGACAATCCAAACACCACGGTCGCAAAGCCAAACGCGGCCACGGCGAACAGCATTTTCAGCCCGACATTGTTCTTTAGCGGTTTGAAAGAGAACCATGCGGCCACAATCGCTGCGCCCACGCCGGGCGCCGGGGCAAGCAGGCTGAGGCCTTCCTCACCGACTTGCAGAATATCACGCGCAAAGGCCGGCAGAAGCGCGGTCGCTCCGGCGAGAAACACAGCAAACAGATCCAGTGTTATCGCGCCCAACACCATCTTGTTGTTGCCGACATAGCGCAGACCATCGACGATTTGGCCAATCGGGCGTTGATCCTTGCGCACTGCAGGCTGGGGGACTTTCCCAATTAGGCTGAGGGCGATGATCGAAATCAAGAACAAGCCCGAGGCCACGATATAGGGCAGGGCGGGATCGATTCGGTAGAGCAGCGGTGCCATGGCGGGACCACCCAACATGCCGACTTGCCAACCGATCGAGGACAGCGCGATGGCGTTGGGCAGCACGTCTTTCGGCACCAGATTGGGGGCGAGCGCGGATAGTGCCGGCCCGTTAAAGGCGCGCGCTATGCCCAGCAGTACGGCGATGCCGAACAACACGGGTAGTGTGATCGCGCCGATAGAGGTGATCCACGCCAGCATTCCAGCGCAGAACAGCTGCAGCATCACCGTCAATCGGCCGATATTGCGGCGGTCGAACCGATCCGCGGCCAATCCAACGAAGGGCGTTAGGATGAACAGAGGAAGGAATTGGAGCAGGCCAATCAAAGCGAGTTGGCCGGATGCCTCGCCAACGCTCATTCCGCCATCGCGGGCTAGGTTGTACGCCTGCCACCCAATGATCAACAGCATGGCATACTGCGCCAATGTCATGGACAGACGCGACACCCAATAGGCGCGGAAGTTGGCGATTTTCAGGGGATGGGGCGCAGTGCTCATGCATGCGCCATGGCAGGCAGCGGGCAGGCTGCCAAGCAATTCAAGTTTTCGGTCGAGCTAGCGCAGCTTAGCGTGACCGGCGCAGTCGTGGATTGGGCTGGATCGCATCAATCATCTTTTGGAATTCATCCAGACGGACAATGCGTTCAAATTGAAAACCGGCACGTTCGGCGCTGGTCCAGATCACATGGGCTTCAATATGGCCAACTTCAGGCAAACGGATAGTTACGCGTTCGCCTTTGCCAAGATCGCCGCCATTGTCGATCATAAAGCCTTGAGCGGAAACGTTGATAATGTTCATCGGCACGTCACCGCGTGAGCGGTGTTCGCCAATCACAGGAAAATCGACCGGGTGCCGCGAAGCGCGACGCTGGTCTGTTACCGAAAGCTGTGCTCCATTTGCCACGTCTTCGACCCTTACCTTGTTTCTCGCCAGGAAAGATCGTTCTGCCAGCGAAGTTCTGAAAAAAGGTAAAGGCCGTAACCTTATTGGTATTTCTTATCGAATTCAGTGGGTTAGAATGCCGTGCTTCTTCTTGCCGAGGCTTATCTTGGCTTCTGATCCTTCTGAAACCTCAACCAAATGGCCGATTTCGGTGATCGTTTCGCCATCGATCTTCACCGCGCCTTCTGAAATCTTGCGCTTTGCTTCGCCATTCGAAGCAGTGAAGCCGATTTCGGTAAGGGCGAGGCCGATTCGCATGCCTTCAGGTCCGACTGACAAGGTGGGCAGGTCGCCACCGGCACCGCCTCCTGCAAAGGTCTGCGCCGCCGTCTCCGCGGCCGATTGTGCCGCATCATCACCACGGACCATCTTGGTGACTTCGTTGGCGAGAACAACTTTCGCGTCGTTGATTTCCGCGCCTTCTAGCGCCTCCAATCTTGCGATCTCGTCAAGCGGGAGGTCGGTGAACAGGCGTAGGAACTTGCCCACATCACGGTCGTCTGTGTTGCGCCAATATTGCCAGAAATCATAGGCGGGCAATTGGGCTTCATTGAGCCAGATCGCCCCATCGACGGATTTGCCCATTTTCGCGCCATCCGCCCGCGTGATGAGCGGTGCAGTGAAACCATAGACCTCGCGTGCGTCGATTCGGCGATTGAGCTCGATACCGTTGACGATATTGCCCCATTGATCGCTGCCGCCCAGCTGCAACTGGCAGTCGTAATCGCGCGCCAGCACCAGGAAATCATAGGCCTGCATGATCATGTAGTTGAATTCGAGAAAGCTGAGCGGCTGCTCGCGATCAAGCCGCAGCTTCACCGAATCGAATGTGAGCATCCGGTTGATCGTGAAATGCGGGCCGACATCGCGCAGCATGTCGACATAACCTAGCTCGCTCAACCAATCGTCATTGTTGATCAGCAACGCTCCGCTTGCGCTGTCGTCAAATCGCAGAATGCGTTCAAAGCTGCCTTTGATTCCCGCGATGTTGCTGGCAAGCCGTTCGTCGGTCATCAGCTGGCGGGTTTCATCCTTGCCTGATGGGTCGCCGACTTTCGCCGTACCACCACCCATGATCACTATTGGCCGGTGCCCGGCGTCCTGCAAACGCTTCAGCAGCATGATCGAGGCGAGATTGCCGATGTGCAGGCTCGGCGCAGTCGGGTCGAAGCCGACATAGCCGGTTACCACCTTCTTGGTCGCAAGCGCATCCAGCGCGCCCGCATCAGTGACTTGGTGCAAATGGCCGCGTTCGCTTAACAGGCGCAGCAGATCGGATGAAAATTCTGACATAGCGCGCGCCCTCTAGCAGTAAGGGAGAACTGCTCCAAGTGGCTTGCGCGCCCAGATGCAAATCGCAATAGCAGGACGATGGAAAAGCTTGTTCTGCATCCCGATTGTTCCGCAGGCCCGATAGAGCGGGTTGAGGCTGAAGTATCCGCAACGCCGAATGGGTGTGAGGCACGGTTCCGCATCCATGGCGATATCGGACGGATTGTGATCCC
>CAKZSF010000160.1 GCA_937920575.1 uncultured Sphingomonadaceae bacterium
GGACGAGAAAAGCTATCCCGTGCTATTGTTTCGCGCGATCCCTCAAGGTGAGGATGCGGTCGATTACATCGATTTGAAACTGGCGTTTGATTGCTCTGACCGGCGTATCGGCATTGTCGATTCTGCGCTGCGCACCAAGCCAGATGGCGAAACAATCCGCAGCAACATCTTCGAAGTCGTGTTCGACTTTGCCAAGAATCCGCCGGGCGCAGACGACGTGATCCTGCTCGACCTCGCTTGCGGGAAGTCGAAAAAGAAATGAGTCAGTCCATGAAGCGGCCCATGAAACGCATAGCGGTTTATTGCGGTTCGGCCAGTCCAGAGGATGCGCGGTATATCGAGCTGGCGCGTAAGGTTGGCGATGAGCTGGCCAAGCGCGGTATCGGCGTTGTCTATGGCGGCGGACGGTTGGGTCTGATGGGAGCGGTCGCATCCGGCGCGCTGGATGCAGGCGGCGAAGTTATCGGCGTCATTCCCGAGGCGCTGGCAGGCAGCGAAATCGCCAACACCGATTGCACCGAACTTCACGTCGTCTCTGGCATGCATGAACGCAAGAAGGCGTTCACGGATCTGTCTGACGGCTTCATCACCTTGCCCGGCGGCGTCGGGACTATGGATGAATTGTGGGAGGCGGTTAGCTGGGCACAGCTGGGCTATCACAGCAAGCCAGTGGGCCTGCTCAACGCCTTTGGCTTCTTCGATCATTTGCTTGCCTTCAATCGGCACATGGCAGAGGTCGGCTTCGTCCGGCCTGCGCATCAGGGCATTATCATAGCAGCCGAGACTGTTGCGCAGCTGTTGGACGATATGGCCAGCTACGAACCGCACACCTCCATTTTCGAAATGAAAGCGACGGATCTGTGAGCGCCCTATGGTGAACACCTGATGGCAAATGGGCGTGGCCGCTATCCTTCGATGGACAAGAAGCGTGCACCGGGGGAGCGCATGCTGGCCCCGTCCACGATCCTGCGCGAGACCACACGCGGCGCGGGTGGATGGCGGCACCGGGAGTCCATCGTCCGCAAAAGCGGCGCGATCATCCGCGATGGCTCGAAGAGCTTCTACATGGCCTCGCTGCTGTTTGACCGGGACACACGCGACCGGGTGTGGATGCTCTACGCCTGGTGCCGCCGCTGCGACGATCTGGCCGATGCGCAGGATATGGGCGGCGCGCTGGGCGATCAAAGCAAGATCAAGGACCGCGTCAAAGCGATCCGTGTGCTCACCCGCCGCGCCTTGAATGGTCAACCGACTGCCGACCTGTCGTTTGACGCGTTTGGGCGGGTCGCTGTGGAGCGCGGGCTGACGCTGCCCATGGCAGAAGAAGTGATCGCGGGATTCCAACTCGACGCGGATGATTGGCGGCCACGGACGGAGCGTGATCTGCTGCAATATTGCTATCACGTTGCGGGTGCCGTTGGCGTGTTGATGGCAATTGTGATGGGCGTTGACCGCGACGATAACGACGTGCTCGACCGGGCGTGTGATCTGGGCTTTGCCTTCCAACTGGCGAACATCGCACGCGATCTGGAAGAGGATGATGCGGCGGATCGCTGCTATCTGCCCATCGAATGGTTGGTCGAGGAAGACATTGAACCCGGCCAGTTGATGAAACCGCATCATCGGCAAGAAGTCGTCGACCTGACCATGCGATTGGTGGAACTGGCGCGCGCCCATCGCGCTGCAGCGCTTGCGGGCACGCACGCGCTGAAATTCCGGCAACGCTGGGCAATCCATGCTGCCGCGCGCATCTATGGCGGGATTGCGGAGAGGGTTGCGAAACGTGGCGCCGCCGCGTGGGACAGCCGCGTCTATGTATCACGCCTTGCGAAGCTGGGTCATGTCTTCGCGGCGTTCTTTGCCGCTATGCGCAAGAATTACCCGATGCCTGACCCTGCACCTGCATGGTCGCGGCAGGATTTCGTGACGCAAACTGAAGTCTCGCCTATAGACGACCTATGAGCTGGGCCAAGGAACTCGAGGAATTGCGCGCACGCGAAGCGCTGGCCGAGGAAATGGGCGGCGAAGACAAGGTCGCGCGACAGCATTCGCGAGGCAAGATGGACGCCCGACAACGCCTCGATGCGCTGGTCGATGACGGTTCGTTTCGCGAAATCGGCAAGATCGCAGGCAAAGGCCACTATGACGACACTGGCGACCTGACCGGCCTCACCCCCGCCCCGTTCCTGTTCGGCAAAGCAACCGTCAATGGTCGCCCGGTGGTCGCCACGGCGGACGATTTCACCATTCGCGGCGGCGCAGCGGACGCCGGAATCAAGCGCAAGATGGTTCAAGCCGAGCAGATGGCGCATGAGCTGAAACTGCCCATGATCCGCATGATTGACGGCACTGGCGGTGGTGGCTCGGTTAAAACATTGGAGCAAATCGGTGCGACCTATATTCCTGCCGTGCCCGGTTGGGGCGACGTCGTGGAAAATCTCGATACCGTGCCCGTGGTAGCGCTGGCGCTCGGGCCCACGGCAGGTTTGGGCGCGGCGCGAATTGTCGCAAGCCATTATTCGATCATGGTGCGCGGATTGTCGCAATTGTTCGCCGCTGGTCCAGCGGTCGTTGATGGGTTGGGCGAGAGCTACAAAGGGCCGGCCGATCACAACGCCGCCAAGGAAAATCTCGGCGGGGCAGATATTCACACCCGCAATGGCGTGGTCGATGACGAAGTTGCAAGCGAGGCAGAGGCCTTTGCCCGCGCGCGGCACTTCCTCAGCTTTATGCCCGAATATGCGGGCCAACATGCCCGCCGCGCAGAGCCAAGTGATCCGGTCGACCGCCGCGAAGAGGAATTGCTCAGCCTGGTTCCGCGCGATGACAAGCAAGTGTATTCAATGCGCCGCTGCCTCGACATGGTGTTCGACCAAGGCACCGTGTTCGAGATGGGCCGCATGTGGGGCCGCGCGTGCATCACGGCCCACGCGCGGTTGGACGGATGGCCTGTTGCAGTGCTGGCGAGCGACCCCAGTTATCTCGGCGGATCATGGGATGCGAAAACCAGCGAAAAGGTCGAGCGTTTCGTCAAGCTGGCTGACCAGTTCCGGCTGCCGATCGTTCACATGGTCGACAATCCCGGATTCATGATCGGGCGCGAGGCCGAAATGGCGGGCACGATCCGCTATGGCGTCCAAGCGATGAACGCGGTCTACAAGGC
>CAKZSF010000161.1 GCA_937920575.1 uncultured Sphingomonadaceae bacterium
TGGTGCATGAAGTGACCAGCCCGCAAGCTTTTGAAGGGCTGCGTTTGAGTGGCCGCACAGTCCGCCGCCCTGATCTGACCTTGGCGGTACCGGATCACAATTTGCCAACCACGGCTCGGCTTGATGATCAGGGTCAGCCGATCCCGATTGCTGACCCGCAAAGCGCAGCGCAACTCGCCGCCTTGGAAGCAAACGCGCCCGAATTTGGCATTCGCTACATCGGAGCAAGCGATGCTGAACAAGGCATTGTCCATGTCGTCGGGCCCGAACAAGGTTTCTCGCTACCCGGTGCAACGATTGTCTGCGGTGACAGCCACACTGCCGCTCATGGCGGGATTGGCGCGCTTGCCTTTGGTATTGGCACCAGCGAGGTCGAGCATGTTTTGGCAACCCAAACACTGTTGCTCAAACGGTCCAAATCGATGGAGGTGCGTGTCGAGGGCGACCTTGCCCCCGGCATCACACCCAAGGATCTGATCCTGCACATTATCGGCGTGATCGGCGCTGCGGGCGGCACCGGCCATGTCATCGAGTATCGCGGGCGCGTGTTTGAGGAAATGAGCATCGAAGGCCGCCTGACCGTATGCAACATGTCAATCGAGGCGGGCGCGCGCGCCGGATTGATCGCACCGGACGAGAAGACCATAGCGTATGTCAGCGGGCGACCCTACACACCGACCGGTGATGACTGGGCGCAAGCCGTCAACTGTTGGAAAACGCTGCACACCGATGACGGCGCAGTGTTCGACAAATCTGTCGTCATCAACGCCGCCGATGTCGAACCAACGGTCACATGGGGCACCAGCCCTGAAGACGTGATTGCGATTGGTGGGACGGTGCCTGATCCATCAAGCTTTGCCGACCCATCGAAGCAGGCCGCCGCGCAAAAAAGCCTCGACTATATGGGTCTGACACCCGGCACCGCGATGCGCGACGTCGAGGTGCAGAACATCTTCATCGGCAGTTGTACCAACAGCCGGATCGAGGATATGCGCGCCGCCGCCGAAGTGGTGCGCGGACGCAAGAAGGCAGACAATGTGCGCTGGGCCATCGTGGTTCCCGGCTCCGGCCTTGTGAAGGCGCAGGCTGAGGAAGAAGGCCTCGACCGGGTCTTTACAGAGGCGGGCTTTGAATGGCGCGAGCCGGGTTGCTCGGCGTGCCTCGGCATGAACCCCGACAAGGTTCCCAGCGGCGAGCGCTGCGCCTCGACCAGCAACCGGAATTTCGTCGGCCGTCAAGGCCCGGGCGCACGCACGCATTTGCTATCACCCGCAATGGCAGCGGCGGCAGCGGTGACTGGCAAGCTGACCGATGTGCGGGAGTTGGTCAAATAGCGCCCAACCCTTGTCAGAAACGCCCCCGAGCCCCAAGAGAATGGTATGACCAAGAAAACAGACGATCCTGAAAAGGCTGAGAAGAAGAGCAAACTGGCCGGCACCGCAATCGTTGCAGGCGCAGCGATTGGCTCGGCAGCGATTGCTGCGGCTTTGCTCTATGTGGGCAAACGCAAAGATGCAGCGGAAGCCAAAGCGCCAACCCCGCCCAGCGGCGAACCGCCGGAGACCGACTGATGGAACCGGTTTCGACGATTGAAGGTCGCGCGATTCCTTTCGGCGCAAAGAACATCGACACTGATGTGATCATTTCGGCCGAATGGCTCAAAACCATTACGCGCGAAGGGCTCGGCGCGGGCGCTTTCGAAAGCTTGCGCCAAGATCCGAACAACATCTTTGACAGCGAAGAATTTGCCGGTTCGCCGATCCTGATTGCAGGCGACAATTTCGGTTGTGGCTCCAGCCGAGAACACGCCGCATGGGCTGTGCTCGACATGGGCATCAAAGTGGTGATCGCGCCCAGTTTTTCGGACATCTTTTCAAGCAACGCGTTCAAGAACGGCATTCTGACCGTCGTCCTGCCGCAAGATGTGATCGACCGGCTGATGGAAGTGGCGGCGGATCAGCCACTGACTGTCGACCTCGACAATCAGGTCGTCACGACGCCATTCCAGGATCGCTTCGAATTTGAAATCGACCCGTTTCGCAAACATTGTCTGATGGAGGGGCTGGACGAAGTGGGTCTGACCATGGCACGCGATGCAGCCATCAAGACATATGAGAGCGCCCGGAAAGCTGGCCCAATCGGCTTTCTGGAAACAGGTACGGAGAGAGCCGCGTGAAAGCACTGTTGAGCAAGGAAGTTGGCGGACCGGAAACATTGGTCCTAGAAGAAATTGACGATCCGGTGGCAGGCAAAGGGCAAGTTCTGATTGCCGTTAAAGCCTGCGCGATCAACTTCCCCGACACGCTGATCATTCGCGACATGTATCAATTCAAGCCGCCCCGCCCCTTCTCTCCCGGTGGAGAGATTGCCGGCGTAATCGAGGCAGTTGGCGAAGGTGTGGAAGGCTGGGAAGTCGGCGACCGCGTGCTGGCGCCGGTTGGCAATGGCGGACTGGTCGAGAAAATCGTCACCGATCCGATGCGTATCTTCAATATTCCAGAAGGCGTATCCTTCGAATCGGCGGCATCCCTGCTGATGACGTACGGCACCACGATCCACGGATTGAAGGATCGCGGCCATATCAAGGAAGGCGACACCTTGCTGATCCTTGGCGCGGCTGGCGGTGTTGGTTTGTCCGCAATCGAGCTGGGCAAGGCCTATGGTGCGAAAGTCATTGCTGCGGTTTCCAGCGAAGAGAAAGCGGCAGTCGCAAAAGAAGCAGGCGCTGACGAAACCGTTGTCTATCCCCGCGCTCCGTTTGACAAGGATACGTCGAAGGCACTGGCTGGTGCGTTCAAGGCCGCCTGTGGGCCGGATGGCGCGAACATCGTTTATGACATTGTCGGCGGCGACTATTCAGAGCCTGCCGTGCGCTCAATCGCCTGGGAAGGCCGCTTCTTGGTGGTCGGCTTCCCTGCAGGCATCGCGAAATTGCCGCTGAATCTGACATTGCTGAAAAGCTGCGATGTCTGCGGCGTGTTTTGGGGTGCGTTCACGGCGCGTGAGCCGGTGAAATTCCGCGCGCAAGTCGAAGAACTGCTGCAAATGCTGAAAGACGGCACAATCAACCCGCGTATTTCGGAAACTTTCCCCCTCGAGAATGGCGGAGAGGCAATTGCCAAGCTGGAACGGCGCGAGGCCATCGGCAAACTTGTTGTCACAATGGATGCGTGATGGCCGCGCCTAGCTCCTTGCGGGCAGGCGCAGCACTTCCTAAATTCCAAGCAAGCATTCTCGAAAGGCCAAACAATGACCGATTTCAGTGACCGCCAGAAAGGCGAAGAAGCCAAATTCGCAATGGACGAAGAAACCGCTTTCAAAGTGGCTGCGCGCCGTAACCGCTTGTTGGGCGAGTGGGCTGCAGGCCTAATGGGCCTGACCGAAGAGGAAACCGACGCGTACAAGAAGGCGGTCGTTCAGGCCGACTTCGAAGAGGCAGGCGATGAAGACGTTATCCGCAAACTGCTGGGCGATCTGACCGCAGCAGAGTCCGATGTTGACGAGGCGGCGATCCGCGCAATGCTGGAAGAAAAAACCATCGAGGCGCGCCGCCAGTTGATGAGCGACAGCTGAGGCTGGGCGGAGACTAACACCATGCCGATGTCCGCAAGCGAGATCGAAACTGCAATTGTCGAGGCCTTGCCGGGCGCGGTTGTAGAAATGACTGATCTGGCCGGTGACAATGATCACTGGGCGGCCAAAGTCACCGCGCCACAATTCGCGGGCAAAAACCGCATCCAACAGCACAAGATGGTCTATGCGGCGTTGGGCGAGAAGATGGGCGGCGTGCTGCATGCCTTGCAACTCTCCACCGCGGTTCCCACCTAGACGGCAACAAACAAGCATTCTTTAAAGAGGTACTCGCCCCATGTCAGACGCCAATCAGCGCAT
The DNA here is from genome assembly GCA_937920575.1 of uncultured Sphingomonadaceae bacterium. Classification (GTDB taxonomy): domain Bacteria; phylum Pseudomonadota; class Alphaproteobacteria; order Sphingomonadales; family Sphingomonadaceae; genus CAKZSF01. The sequence goes on from CAKZSF010000161.1 coordinate 3,892, forward strand.
CGATGAAGTCGTCAAAGCCAACGATGTTGTGCTGTTTATGAAAGGCACGCCCTTGTTTCCGCAATGCGGCTTCTCCAGTCGCGCTGTCTCGATCCTCGAACATTGCGGCGTCGCGTTTGAAAGCGTGGATGTGTTGCAGGACATGGAAATCCGTCAGGGGATCAAGACCTATTCAGAATGGCCAACCATTCCTCAGCTCTATGTGAAGGGCGAATTTCTGGGCGGCAGCGATATTATGATGGAAATGTATGAGGCTGGTGAGCTTCAGGCGCTGATGCAGGAAAAGAAGGTAGCGCCTGCTTCCTGATTTTCCGCACGCCCGTTCGGGCGCGCGATTTCCTCGCTTCCGGTCAGGCAAGCTGACCTCGCTGCGTACGGGCAGTCGCCCTTGCGGATCATCGATCCGAGAAATCGCAACGAAAGGTAGCACAAATCAGTTCGCGACTAGCGAACTGCAAGCGCGACTGCGCGTCGGCCGATAGGCCGAAAGCCAAGCGAATGGACATGAGCGCTGGCGATTGAAGCCAAACAATAACAACCCCGCCACTGGTGGGGTTTTTCTTTGCCTGATGTTTGGAAAGCTCTTCGGGGTGAGGCGGGGCGTGGAGACTTAGGGGGGTGGGGGATGTCAGCCCCGCCTCGATACGAAGAAGTTACATTTACCTATGCACCGCACGTGCCAGTTTCGCGCATTGGCAGTTTTCCGCGGGTCACGATGGTTCGCAAACTCTTAACGGCAGCAAGCCTTGTAAAATTTCCCGACGACTAGCTGTTCTGCTGGCTTGGCAATTGCTCCGCCCTTCCCCACACTTGCGGTATGTACAAATCCGAAGACCCCGGCGTCACGCCCGCCGCCACCGTCGTAATCTTTCGCAACGCAGCCGACAATGGCCCGCCCGAATTGCTGATGACTATACGGTCAAAGACAATGTCCTTTGCTGGCGGCATGGCAGTGTTTCCGGGCGGCAAAGTTGATCCCGCCGACTACGAGCTCGCCGGGAAAATCGCGCCGCAATTCGATGCTGATGAAGGTGCCGCGCGGATCGCCGTGATCCGCGAGACGCTGGAAGAAACGGGTTTGGCCATCGGGCTCGCCGACCGAGTAAGCGCTGATGAAGCCGCCAAGGCGCGCGCCATGCTGCTGGAGCGGAACGAACTGGCCCCTGTGCTCGATGAATTTGGCTGGCAGCTCGATTTCGACAGACTGACCTATTTCGCCCGTTGGCTGCCCAAGGGCATGAACCACCGCGTTTTCGATACCCGCTTCTACCTCGCCGATCTGGGCACGGGTGCAGTTGATATTGCTGTCGACAAGACGGAGAACACCCTGCTGTTCTGGTGCTCGGCGAGGGACGCTCTGGCCAAGGCCGAAGCAGGCGATATCTCCGTCATCTTCCCCACGCGCCGCAATTTAGAACGGCTGGCCTTGTTCAACTCTTTCGAAGAAGCGAAAGCGCAAGCCGACAGCATCGCGCCCAACGTCATTACCCCGAAAATGACCGAACGTGACGGCAATCCATGGCTGATCATCCCCGACGATATCGGCTATCCGATCGACGGCGA
>CAKZSF010000162.1 GCA_937920575.1 uncultured Sphingomonadaceae bacterium
GAAGTGCAGCCGAGCCCGGAAGAAGTGCGCGAACGCCTGCTGTTTGCGCAATTGGTGCCAGCCGCACGTTGCTATGCCGATGGCGTTGTCCATGATCCGCAAAGTGCGGATTTGGGCGCGATCTTTGGCTGGGGCTTCCCGCCATACACGGGCGGGCCGCTCAGCCATATCGATACGATCGGGCTGGATGAGTTCGTCTCTATCTCTGACAGGCTTGCGCAACATCATGGCGAACGCTTCGGTGTGCCCAACATGTTCCGCGAATTGGCTAGCCAGGGCAAAGAGATTTACGCAGCGGCTGCGTAACTCGTCGCATGTGCGACTCTATCCGGCGTGCGACTATGGCGTAATTGTCACAGTCGCACGCCGGAAAGTTTCAAATGCGTACCTGAATCTTGTAATTCTCTGTCTTAAAGGGTCAATTGGAGATCCTTTTTGAGAGAGAGGATACATAATGAAATTTACCTCCCGCATTACAGCCGCGGCGCTCAGCACGGCTATGCTTATTCCTGTTACTGCGAACGCACAGGAAGCCGACGAAGATACCACCGCAGAAACCGATGACACAGTCATCATCGTGACGGCGACACGCCGTGCACAAGATGTTCAAGACATTCCAATTGCGGTTACCGCGGTTACACCCGAACAGCTTGAAAAACAGGGCGTTGTGAACGTCCAAAACATCACGCAAGTTTCACCAAGCTTCTCCACATCCAATGCGCAGATTGCTTCGGGCTCCGTCGTGCTGCGTATTCGCGGTGTTGGTACCACATCGAACAATATTGGTTTTGAAAGCGCGGTTGGTATCTTTGTTGATGGCGCATATCAGTCGCGCCCCGGCGTTGCCCTTGGCGAATTCGTCGATATTGAGCGGGTAGAGGTTCTTCGCGGACCGCAAGGCACTTTGTTTGGTCGCAACACGTCTGCTGGCGCGCTGAACATCACCACCGTTCGCCCTGATTTGAACGAGTTTGGCGGCTTTGTTAACGGTACATATGGCAATTATGATCTGATCAACGTGCAAGGCGCGGTCAACGCGCCAATCGTTCAAGACACATTGGCTGTACGCCTGACCGGTGCTTATCGCCAACGTGACGGGTATGTCGATGTGATCGACGGCAGCGGCAACCTGATCGGCGAGTCCAATTCAATCGACCAGTTCTTGGTTCGTGGCCAGTTGGGTTATGAAAGCGAAGGCGGGGTCAAAGGTCGCCTGATTTTTGACTACACAGAAAGCGAAAACCAGTGCTGTGCAGCGGTTGAAGTGCTCGCCAACACTCCGTTTGAAACCGCAGTGCAGAACGTCGGTGGCCCCGCTCGGGCTGGTATGGCGACGCCGCTGCCGGCGACCGATCCGTTTGATGTCAGATCCGCCCAGCGTGCTGTCGATAATCTGACGGCAACCGCTAGCCGATTGCCACTTTCGAACGCAGAGCAATGGGGCGTTACCGGCGAGCTGGAATTCCCGCTCGGTGATAGTGCCGATCTGATTTTCATCGGCTCTTATCGCGATTTCTCCTCTAGCGAGAATTACGATTCCAGCTTCTCTGGTCTTGATGTGTTTGATGTGGATCGGCTTGATACCGATATCGAGACGCTGACCGCTGAATTGCGCGTTCAAGGTGACGCGATGGACGGCCGGTTCAACTGGCTTGTTGGTGCTTATTATTCTGATGAGCAGATCAATTCCGAGACAGACTTCTCGCTTGGCACTCAATATGATCTACAAATTGCTGGTCTTTTCGGCGGAGCCTTGGGCCCTGCACCGCTAACCTTGCTGACCAATGCGATCACTGGCGGTACTCCGGTTAGCCCGAACGGAACGACTGCGACCAACCAGTATTCGCAAAGCAGCGAAAGCTGGTCGATCTTCACTCATAACTCGTTCGATATCACTGATAGCCTGACTCTTACTTTGGGTCTGCGTTATTCGGATGAGAAGAAGACAGGTGGTTTCCAGCAGCTTGCCAATAACAACCCAGCCTGTTTGACACTGCTGGGTGGTGTTCCGACAATTGCCAATATCGTTGGCGCAGGTTTGGTTCCAAGCGTGTTGGGAACGGGTTGCTTCGCATTCACCGCACCAGCCATCGGATCAGACGCGATTGCCTTCCCGCTTCCGCGTCCATTCGAAGTGCCGTTCAGCGATAATGAACTGATCTACACTGGTAAGGTGACTTATCAGTTCGCAGCGCCAATTACGGCTTATGCCAGCTTCACCCACGGCTATAAATCAGGTGGTATCAACCTTGATATTACGGCCAATTCAGGTGGCGCGGATCCAACCTTCTTGTCTGAAGAAGTGGATGCGTATGAAGTTGGTGTGAAGGGCAAATTCCTGGACAATGCGGTCACCGTAAATGTGGCCGGGTTTATCGAGGAATTCTCGAACTTCCAGGTTCTCGAATTCACTGGTGCCCAGTTCACCACTTTCAACGTAAATTCAGCGAAATCGTCCGGTTTCGAACTGGAATCGGTTATCCGTCCAGACCGGAACCTGACCTTCAATTTGGGTCTGACTTACACCGATGCACGCTACCCTGGTAATTGTGACGGCGGTGTTCCGAACCCTAACGTCACAAACCTTTGTGGCAATTCGCTGACCAACGCTCCTAAGATCGTTGCGATTGCAGGAATGAACTATGATCGGGACTTTGGCGATACAATGCGCGGGTTCCTGTCAGCTCAGGTTCGCACAGAAAGTGACCGCCGTACATCAACGCAGGCACGGTCTGTTCCAAGTGCGGCTCAAATCGCAGCGGCTGGCGGGATCAACCAAGCGGTTGCGCTTGCGCCGTTGGTTCCGTTCGATGTTCAGGATGGCAACACCAAGATCAACCTGCGCGCCGGTTTCGGTGCTCAGGATGAGAGTTGGACGGTTGAAGTTTGGGGTGTGAACGTGACTGACGTGGTAACCCGCGGTGTTACGTTCAACACAGTGCTTCGCGGCAGCTCACGCTCGGCGTTTCCACAAGAGCCGGCAACTTATGGTCTAACGGTTCGCACTAAGTTCTAGTCGCAAACCGAATACTGGATGACCAATGGGGCGGGGCTGGCGACAGTCTCGCCCCATTGCTTTTGGGCATCGTGTTGCACGAGCGGTTGAATAGCTATGCTTTCACCCGTGGTGTAAATCCGTGGCCTTGCCGCGCGTCCCAAGCCATTGCGTCTCTGCGCGTCACCCCTTAAGTGCCCACGCCAAGCAACGAGAGCGCGCTTCGCTGTGCTCGTGACAGACAAAAACGGACAGATATGAGTCTTACCCACCTTCAACGGCTCGAAGCCGAGGCAATTCACATCATGCGCGAGGTTGTGGCAGAGGCCAGCAATCCCGTGATGCTGTACAGCGTGGGCAAGGACAGCTCGGTTATGCTGCATCTGGCGCGCAAGGCGTTCTATCCCTCGCCGCCGCCCTTTCCGTTTCTGCACATCGCATCAGGCTGGGACTTTCAGGATTTGCTCGCGCACCGCGATCGCACAGCCAAGGAATACGGCATCGAAGTGATCGTTGCGCAGAATGAGAAGGCTGACGAGCAGGGCATCAACCCGTTCGACACGGGCTCTGCCATGTATTCGCAAGCGCAGCTGACCGACCCGCTGAAACGCGCGCTGACCGAGCATGGCTTTGACGCGGCTTTTGGCGGTGGACGCCGCGATGAAGAGAAAGCGCGCGCGAAAGAGCGCATCTTCTCTTTCCGCACGGCCAGCCATCGCTGGGACCCGAAGAACCAGCGCCCCGAGCTGTGGAACATTTACAACGCGAAGAAGAACAAGGGCGAGAGCATCCGCGTCTTCCCGATTTCCAATTGGACTGAGCTGGACATCTGGCAATACATCCATCTGGAAAAGATCGACATTGTGCCGCTGTATTTCTCGGCCAAACGCCCGACGGTGGAACGCGACGGATTGATCCTGATGGTGGATGATGAACGCTTCCGGTTTGAGGATGGCGATAAAGTTGTTGAGCGCGATATCCGGTTCCGCACCTTGGGCTGCTATCCACTGACTGGCGCGGTTGAAAGCGAAGCGACCGACATGACCGACATCATTCAGGAAATGCTGCTGGCGACCGGATCGGAGCGTCAAGGCCGCGCAATCGACAAGGGCGAAAGCGCCTCGATGGAAGCGAAGAAGCAAGAGGGGTATTTCTGATGACAGAGTCCAGCCCCGACACGATCTACGAAACCGACGCGCTGATCGCGGAGGACATCGACGCCTATCTGGAGACGCATCAGCATAAATCGATGCTGCGCTTCATCACCTGTGGCAGTGTCGATGACGGCAAAAGCACGCTGATCGGGCGGCTGCTGTATGACAGCAAAATGATCTTCGAAGATCAGCTGGCGGCGCTTGAAACTGACAGCAAGAAAGTGGGCACGCAGGGGCAAGATATCGATTTTGCCCTGCTGGTCGATGGTCTGGCGGCGGAGCGTGAGCAAGGCATTACGATTGATGTTGCCTACCGCTTCTTCACAACAGAGAAACGCAAATTCATTGTCGCCGATTGCCCGGGGCATGAGCAGTACACGCGCAACATGGTCACCGGCGCTTCGACAGCTGACCTTGCTGTGATCCTGATCGATGCGCGCAAAGGCGTGCTGGTGCAGACGCGCCGCCACTCCTTCCTGTGCAATCTGCTGGGCATCAAGAACATCGTTCTGGCCGTCAACAAGATGGATCTCGTCGACTACGATCAGGCCACGTTCGATGCGATTGTGGCGGAGTATTCCGCCTTTGCCGAAGAAATCGGGATTGAAGCGTTCACCGCCGTCCCAATGTCGGGTCTGAAGGGTGACAACATCACCGCGCCCTCAGACAATATGCCGTGGTATGATGGCCCTGTCCTGATCGATCATCTGGAGACAGTTCCGGTGCGGAGCGCGGTCAATCGCGACAAGCCATTTCGTATGCCGGTACAGTGGGTCAATCGTCCAAATCTGGACTTCCGCGGCTTCTCCGGCCTGATCGCGAGTGGCACTGTAAAGCCTGGTGATGAGCTGCGCGTTCTGCCATCGGGCAAGACCAGCACCGTCAAATCCGTCGTCACCTTTGATGGTGATCTGGAAGAGGGTGTTGCAGGCCAAGCGGTAACAATCTGTCTGGATGATGAGGTCGATTGCTCACGCGGTGACGTTCTCGCCACGGCAGACAATCCTCCGCAAAGCGCGGATCAATTCGAAGCCAGCATCGTCTGGATGGATGAAGACCCTCTGCAAGTCGGGCGTGGCTATTGGCTCAAACTTGGCACGCAAATGGTGTCCGTGACGGTGCAATCGCCGAAATATGAGATCAACGTCAACACGCTTGAGCAACTTGCGGCCAAAACGCTGGAGCTGAACTCGATTGGTGTGGCAGAAATCACGACAGACACCGCTCTGACGTTCGAGCCATATTCTGAAAACCGCTCGCTGGGTGGCTTCATCCTGATTGACAAGCTGACCAACCGCACAGTCGGCGCAGGCATGCTCAATTTCAGTCTACGCCGCGCACAAAATGTGCATTGGCAAGCGGTGGACATCACACGCGAAGCGCATGCCGAGAAGAAGAACCAGAAGCCGCTGGTGCTGTGGTTCACTGGGCTCTCGGGCTCCGGCAAATCGACCATCGCAAACGAAGTTGAGAAGCGGCTTCACGTGATGAACCGCCACACATTCCTGTTAGATGGCGACAATGTGCGCCACGGGCTGAACAAGGATCTGGGCTTTACCGAGGCTGATCGGATCGAGAACATTCGCCGGATTGGCGAGGTTGCCAAGCTGATGGCGGATGCTGGCCTGATTGTGCTGACTGCGTTTATCTCGCCGTTCCGTGCAGAGCGGCAAATGGTGCGCGATATGCTGCCTGACGGTGAATTCGTGGAAGTGTTCGTCGATACGCCCCTAGAGGTTGCCGAAGAGCGCGACGTGAAGGGGCTGTACAAGAAGGCCCGCTCGGGCGAGCTGAAGAACTTTACTGGTATCGACAGCCCTTATGAAGCGCCCGAGGCCGCCGAGGTTCGTGTCAACACGGTCGAAATGTCGGCTGAAGAGGCGGCTGACTACATCATTGAGCAAATCCTGAAATGAGTGCTGATCCGGCAAATATGACTGATGCGGAGCTTGCCGCGCATTTGGCCCATCACGCCGGACAAATCCTCTTGCAAGTGCGCGATAGCGGCATGTTTGAAGGCAAGGCGCTGGGCAAAGCGGGCGACGCCACAGCTAATGAGTTTTTGTGCCATGCCTTGCGCGCTGCACGTCCCGAAGACGGGCTGTTGTCCGAAGAGGAAAAGGACAATGCGGAGCGCTTAAAGCAGAACCGCGTGTGGATT
>CAKZSF010000163.1 GCA_937920575.1 uncultured Sphingomonadaceae bacterium
CGCTCAGCATCAAGGCCGGCGGGCAAGGCGATTGTCGTGCTCATAGAATCGCCGTTCCCCTACACATTCTGGCGCGAGGGTGAAAGCCCGCAACATTCGTTTACATCTCGTCCACCAAACCTAACGCAGAGTAAACCGGCAGTTTACCTGATCTTGACCAAGACGTGTCAGAAGCTTTGACCATGTTGGAAGCAGAATTTTCCTTTGACGCCGAAACCGGCGCTGTTGGCTCGCCGCTCAGGACCATGTCCTGGCCAGAGTTGCGCGCGCGTTTGGATGCGGCACAGCAGCTGCGCGGGGTACTCGCAGCACGCGCCACCCAAGCGGTGATCGAGGCGGCCGGCCGTTTCGAAGTGAACGCAGCGCAGCAGGCTCTCATGCCCGCAAGTGCTGCGGACAAAGGAAAACCAAGCGTTAACCCTGATCCTTCAATCAATAGCAAAGACGAGTCCGGCATTGCTGTGAGTGAGGTAACGGAGCGGGCAGAAACCGCCAGAGGACAGGAATGATCGAGAATCAAAAAATACGGCCTGCAAAGGTTATCGGCCCCCTTGGCGAGCCGCTCACGATGGATGACCTGCCGTCTCCCAAGACGAAGCGCTGGGTTGTTCGCCGCAAGGCTGAAGTTGTCGCTGCCGTCAATGGCGGGATGATGACGATCGAGGAAGTGCTGGAGCGCTATGGCCTGACGCTGGAAGAATTTGCCAGCTGGCAACGCGCGGTTGACCGTTCAGGCATGCAGGGTCTTCGCGTCACACGCATTCAACACTATCGCGATCTTTACGAGCGTCAGCTGAAATACTGATCAGCAATCTGAACAACACGAGTCACGCGGATGTGCGGCTCGATAAAGATGGGTCGGCCCAGCAATGGACCGGCCCTTTTTTTGTGCTTCGGCGCCGCTGAAAAGCACATTGAGCCAAACACTTGCCCATTTTCCGCCAATCCTGCATACACCCACCTTAGGAAACGCCCCTAAGTTCGGGGCGGAAGCAGAGGGAGTTGTTCCATGGGTTGGATTATTGCTTTGGTTGTGGGCGGTGTTGCCGGTTGGCTGGCAAGCCTGGTGATGAACCGTGACGCGTCGATGGGCATTTTTGCAAATATCATCGTCGGCATCGTCGGTTCGTTGATCGGCAATTTTGTCGCTGGTTTCGCTGGCATCAGCGGATCTATTCAAGAGTTCTCGATCACTGGCCTCGCGATTGCTGTGCTGGGCGCTGTGATCCTCTTGGGCATTGTCAATCTGATCAAGCGCGGTTCAGTTCGCTAAACCCCGCCAAACGATGATCAGGCCGTCGTTAAAAGACGGCAAAAGACACACGATTGAACAGCGGGCTCGGCATCTTGCCGGGCCCGTTTTTTTGGAGGGCGCAACCATGGCGAGGCAGCAAATTTGCGTCCGATTCAGCGCTTTGCGCTTAGCTGGTGTTGTTCATCGGAAGGAAATGTCGCTGATCGAACGAAAATTTCCCGCAACGGCCGATCAGGCCTAAGGATTGTGTCGCTATTGTCAGGCTTGCGCAGGGTGATATATACATATAATACACCTTCGATTGACATGTGCGTGAGCGCCGCCTGCTCTCGATCTTATTTTTGGCTCTGCCACACGAGTTTGTAACGCTATGAACCAAGAGACGCCCATTCGCTCAGACCACAGCACTGCGGTTGCAGAGCCAGAGGATTTTACACAGTCGCGCAGCTCGGGCGGCCGCAAATTCTGGCTGATTGCCTTGTTGGTCCTGTTTTTGGCGCTGGCCTCCGGTGTTGCCTATTACTTTATCACAGGTGGCGGCGAGGCCGCTGATGGCCCGGGTGACGAGGAGGATCAGGCACCGGTCGTTTCGGTTATTGCACCTGGCACAACGACCATTGAAGGCGAGATTGAGGCGACTGGAACCTTGGCTGCGCGGCGGATGATTCCGGTTGGCGTGGTTGGCGAGGGCGGGCTCGTTTCTGCGGTTGCCGTGGATGCGGGTGATTGGGTTCGCAAGGGGCAGGTGCTGATATCAATCGACCGCGCCGTACAGAACCAGCAAATCGCAAGCGCGCGTGCGCAAATCGGGATTTCTCGCGCGGATCTGGAACTGGCGCAGGCCAATCTTGATCGTGCATCGCAATTGATTGAGCGCGGCTTTATCAGCAAGGCCGATATCGACCGGTTGACGGCGACACGCGATGCAGCGCGGGCGCGGCTCAATGTTGCCAATGCGCAAGTGAGTGAATTGCAAGCCCGCACAGCGCGCCTCAATGTCTATGCGCCGTCCGACGGTCTGGTGCTGGAGCGTCGGGTTGAGCCCGGCCAAGTTGTGAGCGGCGGCAGCGGCGCTTTGTTTATGATCGCGCGTGGCGGCGAGATGGAAATGCAGGCGCAAGTTGGCGAATCCGAATTGGCGAAGCTCGCCACCGGAGTTACGGCCGAGGTAACGCCGGTTGGCACTGATCGGGTTTTCACAGGTCAGATCTGGCAAATTTCACCGACCATCAATGATCAGGATCGTCAGGGCATTGCGCGGATCGCTTTGCCTTATGCGGCCGGCTTGCGGCCCGGCGGCTTTGCCAGCGCGACAATCAAAAGCGGCACAATCACAGCGCCTTTGCTGCCTGAAAGCGCAGTTCTCTCTGACGACGATGGCGCGTATGTTTACATCATTGGCGAAGAGAACAAAGTGGTGCGGCGCCCCGTCGAAACTGGCCCGATCACGGATAGCGGTGTGACGATTGTCGAAGGTTTGACGGGAACAGAGCAAGTGGTGCTCCGCTCCGGCGGCTTCCTGACAGAAGGTGAAAGCGTTCAGCCACAAAAGGTAGAGAGCGAAAAGGGATAGTCAGACGATGAACTTCCAAAACATCTCTGCCTGGTCGATCCGCAACCCGGTGATCCCGATTGTGTTTTTCACCGCGATCCTGATTGCCGGGATCATCAGTTTCAACCGCATGGATGTGGTGAACAATCCGGATATTGAATTTCCCGGCGTGACGGTCGGGATTTCCCAGCCCGGTGCTGCCCCGACAGAAATCGAAAACCAGATCACGCAGCGTGTGGAATCCGCCGTGCGCTCGATCAATGGTGTGCGCAACATCTCCTCCACCGCAAGCGAAGGTTTCTCGAACACCTTCATCGAATTCGAAATCGGCAACGACCCGAATGATGTGGTTGCCGAGGTTAAGAATGCAGTGGATTCGGTGCGTGGTAGTCTCCCCGATGGCATTCTGGAACCGCGTGTCAGCAAAGTCGAAATCGCTGGCGGCTTCCTGGGTATCTATGCCGTTGAAGCGAGCGATATGACGATTGAACAGCTCAGCTGGTTCATCGACGACACCATCGCGAAGAAGCTGCTCTCGATTGATGGCATGGCCGAGGTTGGCCGGTTCGGCGGCGTCGATCGCGAAATCGAAGTGATCCTTGACCCCGCAAAGATGCAATCGCTCGGCGTAACCGCAGGCCAGATCAACGGTTTGCTGCGGCAAGACAATATCGACGCCGCTGGCGGTATGGCCGAAGTCGGTGGCACGCGCCAATCGGTCCGCGTGCTGGGCAACAATGGCAGCGCCTATGAGCTTTCTCAGCGCCAGATACGCGTGGCCAATGGCACTGTTCGATTGTCTGATGTGGCGACAGTGCGTGATGGGTATTCGGAGCGAAGCTCAATCAGCATCGTGCAGGACAAGGAAGTGGTCAACTTCTTCATGTCGCGCGCAAAAGGCGCGTCGGATGTGACGACTTTCGAAGACGCCAAGGCGATCATCGAAGATATTGAGGCGGAAAACCCCAAGGTCAAATTCATCCCGCTGTTCAACACGGTTCGCTACACGGAAGAGCAATACACCAGCTCAATCAGAGCGATGGTCGAGGGCGCAATTCTGGCCGTGGTCGTGGTGTTCTTCTTCCTGCGCGATTGGCGCGCGACAATGATTTCAGCGGTCGCGATCCCGCTTTCGGCTATTCCGACCTTTTGGTTTATGGATTTGCTCGGGTTCAATCTGAACCAGATGTCGCTCCTTGCACTGGGTCTCGTGGCCGGGGTGCTGGTCGATGATGCGATCGTGGAGATCGAGAACATTGTCCGACATATGCGCATGGGCAAGACCGCCTATCAGGCGTCGATTGATGCCGCGGATGAGATCGGCTTGGCAGTGGTTTCAACCTCGTTCTGTATTGTCGCGGTGTTCCTGCCGGTTGGCATCATGCCAGGGATTACGGGGCAGTTTTTCCAGAACTTTGGCCTGACTGTTGTCGTCGCCGTGCTGATGAGCCTCGCAGTCGCGCGGATGATCACGCCGATGATGGCGGCCTATTTCCTCAGCGCCAAAGGTCATGCTGATCACGGTGGTGGTCGCTGGATGGATCGCTATATGGGGATCCTGCAATGGTCGCTTGATCGCTCGCAAGTGGTTGAGCGTCGCGCAAAAGTCCCCGCGATCAAGCGGCGCTGGGCCTACATCCCGTTCCTCTTCATCGTTGTGGTGCTGATGCTGCTTGTCGGCGGCGCAGGCGTGTTCATTCCGTTCAATGGGATGGAGGGATCATTCAAGGGATTGGTTGACCTCGAAATCCCGGAGACCATCGCCAACCATTTGGTGGGTGAGGAGCAAAACGCTCTGTGGTTGTTGATCGCCAAACCGCTGGGCATTGTGCAGCTGCTGTTTGTTTCGCTGCTGGGTTTTCTGGCGATGTGTCTGGTGCTGGTGGTGTTCGGCGCTGCATCGCGTATTTTCGGCCAACGCGCGCGCGAAAGCTGGCAATATCTGGTCGCGCGTTTCTACGACCATCGCGTCTGGATGATGGGTGTCGGCTATTTCTCGGTGCTCGTCACAGTCCTGCTGTTCAACCTGTCTCCGTTCCAATTCCAGCCTGAAATCGACGAAGGAAATTTGCGCGTTGAAATCGAGATGGTGCCGGGCACAACCCTTGCCTCGACAGAGGAAGTGACATCGCGGGTTGCAGACATCCTTTATGCAGAGCCCGAAGTTGACCTGGCGCTGGAGCGCGTGCGCGAGGGGCAGGCAACAATCTTCGTGACCTTGGCCGATGAGCGGGATCGCAAAAGTTTTGAGTTCACGCGGGATATGTCGCCCGTTCTGGCCCAGTTCCCGGATGCTCGCGTTCGTTTCCAGTCGCAAAGCGGCCCAGGCGGCGGTGGCAGCGGCCGCGATATCACAATCATGCTCGCCGGCTCGGATTCCGAGCTGCTGGAACGCACTGCGGGCCAGTTGGTCGAAGAGATGAAAGCTCTCGATATGATTGTGGCTCCGCGCATCAATGCCGACGTGCGCCGCCCAGAGATTATCGTGCGGCCGCGCCCCGACCTTGCTGCCGATCTGGGCGTCTCTACCATTGCGCTGAGTCAAGCGATCCGCATCGCCACGATGGGCGAGATCGAGCAGAATGCAGCAAAGTTCTCGCTCTCTGACCGGCAAATTCCGATCCGTGTGAAGTTGCCGCAAAGCAGCCGACAGGATCTCGACACGCTTGCCAATCTGCCCGTGCCAACGGCCCGTGGCGGTTCTGTCCCGCTGGAACGGGTGGCGGACATTTCCTTCGGGTCCGGCCCCACGACGATTCAGCGTTATAACCAGAACCGTCGTATTTTCGTTGGTGCCGATATCGCGAGCGGCGGGAAGCGCGGCGTTGCCATTGAAACGATCAACAAGCTGCCCACTCTGAACAATCTGCCACAAGGTGTGATCCGCGATGAGGTGGGCACAGCTGAAGTCGAGACCGAATTGCAGGAAAACTTTGCGGTGGCATTGCCGTCAGGGATCTTGCTGGTTCTGGCCGTGCTGGTGCTGTTGTACAAACGTGTAATGACGCCGCTGGTGAATATGTGCTCGCTCGCTCTGGCACCATTGGGCGGAATCTTGCTCATGTGGATGCTGGGTCAATCACTGTCGATGCCAGTGCTGATCGGTATTCTGTTGTTGCTAGGCATCGTTTCGAAGAACTCGATCCTGCTGATCGATTTTGCGATTGAAGCGATGGAAAGCGGGATCGACAAGTTTGAGGCGATTATGGATGCCGGGCACAAGCGCGCGCAACCGATTGTGATGACCACCGTTGCGATGACTGCGGGTATGGTGCCGACCGCCATCTCACTGTCGGGCGATGGCGCATGGCGTCAACCGATGGGCGTGGTCGTGATTGGCGGCCTGATCCTCTCAACCGTTCTGACGTTGCTGATTGTGCCCGCTGGCTTCAGCCTGGCCGACGGGTTTGAGAAACGCGTTGGCCCGTGGCTGCGCAACCGCTTGCTGACTTACAAGCCGGGCGATGACACGCGCCCGATTCAATCGCCGCAAGGCTCCGAAGGGTTTGAACCGGCGGAGTGAGTAGCAAGCCGCGCACCCCCTCCTCGCGAGTGGCGCTGCAGTTTGGCGGCGTTTTCAATCCTCCTGTGACGGCCGACCGCGCACGTCGCATGCGCGCCGCCGCCACTGGTTTGCTGGTGCTGATGGCGGGCGTTTTCCTGGCCGCGCGCTATTTTCACGATCTGCATCCGGCTTGGGGCTTTGTAGAAGCCTTTGCCGAGGCAGCGATGGTTGGCGGGCTGGCGGACTGGTTTGCTGTCACCGCCCTGTTCCGCCATCCGATGGGCGTGCCGATCCCGCACACCGCAATCATTCCTGAGAACAAGGATCGCATTGCGGACACGATGGCGGTTTTCCTGCAGGAGAATTTCCTCACCCCCCAAGTCGTCGCGCGGCGCATGCAATCGATGAATATGGCGGCGGCCATGGGGCAATTCCTGACTGACCCGGAGGGCAAGGAAGCGAACTCACGGATTCGTGCCGGTGCCAGCGAGCTGTTCGCCGATGTGCTGGAATCGCTCGATCCCGACAAGATGGGTGACGAGGTGCGCGCCGGGCTGAAATCGCAGCTTGCCAAGCTCAACGTTGCGCCGCTGCTGGGACAGATGCTGTCCGCCGCGATTGCCGATGGGCGGCATATGCCGCTGCTCGACAGCTTTATTCGCTGGGCCGCGCTGACGCTGGAGGACAATGAGGACATGGTCCGCAATGTCATTCACGAACGCGCCAATGCTCTGCTGCGGATTACTGGCCTGGACGAAACGGTGGCGAACTCGATCCTTGATGGCTTGTACAAGCTGCTTGCGGAAACGCTTGTCGATCCCAAGCATCCAATCCGCACCAAGGCCGAGGAAGGCCTCGCGCAGCTGGCGCATGATTTGCAGCATGATCCCGCGATGCAAGAGAAGGTGCAGCGCATGAAGCAGGAGGTGCTCGACAATCCGGCGCTGGGCAATTGGTGGCAATCGGTGTGGGAGCGGCTGCGCAAACGGATGCTGGAGGCGGCGCGCAATCCCGATGCGAAGCTGTCCGGCCAATTGGCGGAGAGCCTCGCTGATCTGGGCAAATCGCTCGAGAGTGATCCGCGTATCCAGGCGATGGTCAATCGCTTCGCACGCCGCACCGCTGTGGGTGTCTCAACGCGCTATGGCGGGCAGATTGTTCAGCTGGTGTCCGAAACCGTTCGACGTTGGGATGCGGGACAATTGACTGACCGGATCGAAGGCGCGGTGGGCCGCGATCTGCAGTTTATCCGGGTCAACGGCACGCTGGTGGGCGGGCTGGTCGGGCTGACCATTCACACGATCACGGTGCTGGTTTCTTGAGCGCGTTGCTGCCGCGCGATAAACCCTTCTTGCAGACCGAAAGGCTGGAGCTGTGGTTGCCCACGCGCGCAGATATTGCCGCTATGATCGAGATTGTTAGTGACCCCCACACCGGCAAGTATCTCGGCCCGGCGGGTGGTGCGGCGGATCACTTCATGCGGTTTCAGCGCAACGCGGGTAGCTGGTTCCTACACGGCTATGGCGGATTTATAGTGCGCGAGCGCGGCAAGCCGGATGCCATTGGCAATTGCGGCGTGTTTCACTCATGGCGCGGGCTGGGCGACGATTTTGACGACATGCCCGAAGCCGGCTGGATCATCAGCGCGGGGCATGAAGGGCAAGGATATGCCAATGAAGCGATGGCCGCCGCGCTCGACTGGTTTGATGGCGAGCATGGCCGCCCAAACCACTCAAGCCGTGTGGTGTGCATGATTGATCCCGACAATGCTGGCTCGATCAAGCTGGCAGAAAAGCTGGGCTTCGCCGAAATGCGCCGTGCGGCCTTGCCTGATGGCAGCAAAGTGGTGCTGTTTGAGCGGGGGTCTAGGCGCGAGGCCAGCTAGCCGACCCGATAGACTATTGTTCCATTGTAATAGGAACGCATGGGTTCACCCTGTTGATCAACCGCCGGTTCAAAGTCAGCCGACCTTCGCATAATCCCGCAAGCTGGCGACTTAAGCCGGTCCTGTTTGGTGGATCCCAACAAGACGCATTCGCTGACCGTTCCATCCGCGTCGACTGTCACACGCATCCTGAAAATGCCTTGTTCCCCCACGCGCACGGCTCTGGAGGGGTATTTCTGCTGGATTTGTTTCGTGACATACATGGCGTTCGTCCATGTCGGCCCCTTGTCGCGCCGCTTTTGCTTTTCCGGGTCAAATCCCCAGGCGCGTACAAGATCTTCAGAACAGGTGTTGAGCGCTGCAAGCGGCTTGGCAAGATTGCCCGTCATCATCCTGACGGCGTGTTTCTTTTGAGAAATCGTGACGTTCTTCAGGTTCTTGGCAGAAGAAAGGTCGATCGCGGCGAGACCCGGCTGAGTGCTGTCATCCGCTTCGCTTGCCGGTGTCTCGGTCTTTTCGAGCCAAAGAGTGCTAAAAATTACTGCCGACCCGAATGTGTCCAGATCGCCGGTGAACCCGGAGATTTCCTGCGCCCCACCTTTCTCTCCGAACTGAACCGAGAACTGCCGTTTGCCCGTAAATTTGGCAAATGACTTCCCGGCCACAGTCATGCTGAAAGTCCGGTCGGGGCCAAATTGTTCGAAAATCAAGATGTGTTTGCTTTTCTCGTCGCCAAATCCGCGCGCGAGTTGGCATTTGTCGTCGGCAAAGTTGATCTGCCACGGGCCCGATGCGGTAAGTGATTGCGCCGCCCTTTCTGCCGCGGCGACCGGTGATGCGTTTGCCGCAATGCCCAAAGTAATTACAACTGAAGAAACGAGTATTCGCATAGAAAAAGCCTCCACCTGCATTCTATGCAAGCGGAGGCATTTCGCAACAGTTTCCGAGATTTACAGCTTCTCGGTCAATTCCGGCACGGCTTTGAACAGGTCCGCGACCAATCCAATGTCCGCGACTTGGAAGATCGGTGCGTCTTCATCCTTGTT
>CAKZSF010000164.1 GCA_937920575.1 uncultured Sphingomonadaceae bacterium
TGGCGACGTGACATTCCGGCTCGAAAGCGCGGCGATACCGATTGCCGCCCCCTCCCGCCTCGATGATTGCATCCGCTGGGGTGACGATTATCAGCTGTTGTTTACAGCGTCGGCAGAAGAAAAACTGCCTGTTAAGGCTACACGGATCGGGACAGTTATGCCTGCTGATAAGACCCCGCTAGCGCTCGATGATCTGATGTTCACCGATGCCGAAACGCTGGGTTATCAGCACGGCAGCTAGTCCTACAGGGCGGCGAAAGGCCTGTTCCTATCCCTTAAAATAGGATGAACAGGGGTTGCACGAGTGGATTCCTCGCCTATAGCCACGCCACCTCGCAAGACCCTGCGGCTCGTAGGGCCTTGTTCAATTAATAAGATCAAAAAAGGGGGATGCAGGTGAACCTCATTCTAATCTCTATCGGACTGGGATTGCTTGCCATTGTGTATGGCATCGTAACCAGTCGCCAAGTGCTCGGAGCAAGCGCTGGCAACGAAAAAATGCAGGAAATCGCAGCCGCGATTCAAGAGGGCGCACAAGCCTATCTGAACCGTCAATACACTGCCATCGGGATCGTTGGTGTTGTTGTGGCCGTTCTGGTTGGCGTATTTTTGGGCGCTATCCCGGCAGTCGGTTTCGTCATCGGCGCTGTTTTGTCTGGCGTTGCAGGCTATATCGGGATGAACATTTCGGTCCGTTCAAACGTTCGCACAGCGCAAGCTGCTAGCGAAGGTCTGCAACAAGGCCTCACCATCGCATTCCGCGCTGGCGCAATCACCGGCATGCTGGTGGCTGGTCTCGCACTGCTCGCGATTGCTGTGTTCTTTTACGTGCTGGTTGGCCCGATGGAATTGGCCGCGAACAGCCGCGCTGTGATTGACGGCCTTGTTGGTCTCGCATTCGGCGCGTCGCTGATTTCGATCTTCGCGCGTTTGGGCGGCGGTATCTTTACCAAAGCTGCTGACGTTGGCGCCGATCTGGTCGGTAAAGTGGAAGCTGGCATCCCCGAGGATGACCCCCGTAACCCTGCAACAATCGCCGACAATGTGGGCGACAATGTGGGCGACTGTGCAGGCATGGCCGCTGACTTGTTCGAGACTTATGTTGTGACCGTAGGCGCGACCATGGTTTTGATCGCGCTGCTGTTTGGTGAGACGCTGGGTGACTTGCTTCTGCCTTTGATGACACTGCCTCTGCTGATCGGCGGCGCGTGTATCGTGACCTCGATCATCGGCACCTACTTCGTGCGTCTCGGCAACGGAACGAACGTGATGGGCGCGATGTACAAGGGCTTCATCACCACCGCCGTTCTGGCGGTTCCGCTGATTTGGTTCGTCACGCAGTATGCGCTCGGCTCAGCTGGCGCAGACATGAGCACGGTTCTGAACCCGGGTGGCATTGTGGAATTCCACGGCCGCGACTTGTTCTATTGCTCGCTGATCGGCCTTGCGCTGACCGGTATCATCATCTGGATCACCGAGTACTACACGGGCACAGAGTACCGCCCGGTTCGCTCAATCGCCAAAGCGTCTGAGACAGGCCACGGCACCAACGTGATCCAAGGTCTGGCCATCAGCCTTGAATCAACCGCTCTGCCCACCATCGCGATCATCGCCGCAATCATCGGCGCGTATCAGTTGGCTGGTTTGATCGGTCTGGCATTCGGTGCAACCGCAATGCTGGCATTGGCCGGTATGGTTGTCGCGCTCGATGCCTATGGCCCGGTAACGGATAACGCTGGCGGCATCGCCGAAATGGCTGGTCTGGACGAGAGTGTCCGCGAGAAGACTGACTTGCTCGACGCCGTTGGCAACACGACCAAAGCTGTGACCAAAGGTTATGCTATCGGTTCAGCCGGTCTGGCGGCACTGGTGCTGTTCGCAGCCTATACCGCTGACCTTCGGGCGTATTTCCCAACCGCTGAAGTCAATTTCAGCCTCGAAAATCCATATGTGATTGTCGGGCTGCTGTTGGGTGCATTGCTGCCATATCTGTTTGGCGCAATGGGCATGACCGCTGTTGGTCGCGCTGCCGGTGACGTTGTCGTCGACGTGCGCAACCAGTTCCGCGAGAAGCCGGGCATCATGGAGGGCACTGACAAGCCTGACTATGCGCGCACCGTTGACCTCGTAACCAAGGCCGCGATCAAGGAAATGATCATCCCGTCACTGCTTCCGGTCTTGGCACCGATTGTGACGTATTTCGTGATCTACTACCTTGCCGGTCAGAATGAGGCATTCGCGGCTCTCGGCGCTCTGTTGCTGGGTGTGATCGTTGGCGGTCTGTTCGTCGCGCTTTCCATGACTGCCGGTGGCGGCGCATGGGACAATGCGAAGAAATACATCGAAGACGGCAATCACGGTGGCAAGGGCTCTGAAGCTCACAAAGCGGCTGTGACGGGCGACACTGTTGGCGATCCGTACAAGGACACTGCAGGCCCGGCTGTGAACCCGATGATCAAGATCACGAACATTGTGGCTCTGCTGCTTCTAGCAGCTCTATCTGGTGGCGCGCACTAAGCGACAAACACCAGACTAACGAAATTGAGACCCCGTCCAGAGCAATCTGGGCGGGGTTTTCACTTGCGGTTCAGCGTTGGACATTTACAGTATGCGCAATGGGGCCGACCATTTCGACAGGTGTCGCAAGAGAATTGCTGGGCGTAGGGGCTCACCTGTGCATGGCGCGCGTATCCCACTCAAACTCAACGACTACGCTAGAGGGACTTGGATTATGACATTCGCGCAAATCGCTTTGCGAGGAACCAGTGCGATCGCGCTGGGATTGGCAACCGTTGGACTGACTGCTGGCGCCGCGAACGCGCAGTCAGCGACACAAGCATCGGAAACGGAGAGCAAACGCATACCAGCCGGTGAATTCGTCAAGGCGCCGAATATGCAAACGGTGCGCATCTCACCAGACGGCAACAAGATTGCTTATGTCGCCAACCAGGGTGGCAAGAAGATCCTGGTTGTGATGGATCTGAGAACCAACAAAGTTACGCCAATCCTCGCAGCAGATGATGCGCGTGAAAGCGGTGATCGGACAATGCGTGGCTACCGCTGGATCGGCAACAGCCACGTTGTTGCGACCATCGACAGCCGCGAAGACCTCGGCGGCGGGCTGAGTGATTTTCGCCGTCTCGTCGCCTACGATGCGGAAACGCGCGAAGCAATTCCACAAGCATGGCGCGATGCTGGAGGCAATGCGAGCCAGATTTTGCACATCGACCATGAAAAGGGCAAATACCTGCTTCAGCGCGACAGCACGGCGGTGAGCACTGAACGCTGGGGTTTGCCCGAAATTGTCGAGGTCGACGTATCGACCGG
>CAKZSF010000165.1 GCA_937920575.1 uncultured Sphingomonadaceae bacterium
ATCGCAGGAACCCCTTCCGAGAAATCTTCGGCAAATGTCAGCTTCTTCAGCGCTTCATCGCCATCGACCATCGCCACACTCAGACCGGCGGCCTGTGCGACTTGCGCATCGTCGCCAGCATTCGCCTCACCCTGCCAGTTATGATGGGCGGTTAGAATAGCATCAAAGCGAAAGGCTTGCGGTGTCTGGACGCGGCGAAGGCTTTCGCGGTCCGCGCTTCCCGTCATTACTCCGGCTTCATCCACCGCGAGCGAGTCCACCACGGGCAAAACGGGGATGGCGCCCGGATGATCGTCCAATGCAGCCAAAAGGCGATTGATGACATTTTGGGGCAGAATAGGGCGCGCCGCATCGTGGATCAGAACGCTTTTGGGTTCATGCGAGGCTAGGACTTCCAAAGCCAAACGAACGGACTCCTGCCGCGTTGAACCACCGATCACGCAACGCGCTTGCGCAATCCCTTCTAGCGCCGGCGCAGCGATCTCTTCCGCACCGTCAGGTATTGCCACAACAATCGGACTGGCTCCTGCCTCAGCTAATGCCAAAACCGAATGGCGCAGGACCGGCATCCCGCGATACGGTGCAAACTGTTTGGGTATTGGTTGGCCTGCACGCAGCCCTTGGCCAGCGGCAACTACAACCGCTGCGAAAGGGGGAAGGGCGCTAGGCTCATTCATCGCCAGATGCGCTAGCGCCTTGCGCACTATGCTGCAATGCACTATGCGCTGCCCAAATTTTAGGCATATTGTGATGAGCAACTTTCCAACCCCTCCGGCACTCAAGCCCATTCACGTCGGCGATATTGAAATCGCTTGTCCGGTTGTGCTCGCACCTATGACGGGTGTGACCGACATGCCTTTCCGCACCCTTGTGCGGCGTTATGGTTCGGGCCTCAATGTGACCGAGATGATCGCAAGCCAAGCCGCCATTCGAGAAACACGCCAATCGGTTCAAAAGGCAGCATGGCATCAGACGGAGGAGCCGGTTTCGATGCAGCTTGTTGGCTGTGACCCCGTCTCCATGGGCGAAGCGGCAAAGCTGAACGAGGATCGCGGGGCGGCGATTATCGATATCAATTTCGGGTGTCCGGTGCGCAAAGTGACCAATGGCATGGCCGGCTCTGCATTGATGCGCGAAGTGCCTCTAGCAACCGAACTGATGAAGGCCACGGTCAAAGCGGTCGATGTGCCGGTCACAGTGAAAATGCGGATGGGCTGGGACCATGCCAGCCTCAACGCGCCAGAGCTTGCCAAAATTGCCGAGGATCTGGGCGTAAAGATGATCACCGTCCACGGCCGCACGCGCAACCAGATGTACAAGGGATCCGCCGACTGGTCGTTCATCCGCAAGGTTAAAGACGCGGTTACCATTCCCGTGATCGTCAATGGCGACATCTGCACGATTGATGACGCTGCCAACGCTTTGGAACAGTCTGGCGCGGATGGTCTGATGATCGGACGCGGCGCCTATGGCAAACCATGGCTGATCGGGCAGGTGATGCATTGGTGGCAGACCGGTGAAAAGCTGTCCTCGCCCAGCTTTGACGAGCAGTACGCAGTGTTGGTCGAACATTACAAAGCGATGTTGGAGCATTATGGCGAGGATGTTGGCGTGAAAGTCGCACGCAAACATATCGGCTGGTACACGAAGGGAATGCACGGCTCGGCGGAATTCCGCAACCGCGCGAACTTCATGGATGACCCTCGCGAAGTGCTCGATGAAATGGAACGCTTCTACACACCTTTCCTGCACCGCCAGGCAGCGTGAGAGATCCTGCACCGAATATGACAAACACGCCCGACCTGCGGGCGATGATCAAGAGCCTGGTGTTTGGGGCAGTGCTGGTTGATCCAAATCTTACCATTGTCGATTGCAATCCAGCAGCGGAGACAATGTTCGGTCAAAGTCTAAGGCGGTTGTCTGGCCGCAATTTGCTCGACCATCTGCGTATCGCCGATCATCGCATCGTTGAGGCTCTGGAATTGGCAGACGCTCAACTTATCGCCCGACAATTGGAGGTTGAACTCGCCGGCCATCTTCAGGAAATCAACCTGACCATCTCGCCAATCGCTGACCATCCCGGATGGCTGGCCTTGACGCTATCTGACACGAAAGACGATGAGCTGGCCGACAGCCCTAAAGATCAGGCCAACATCAAGGCACCCGCGGTTCTCGCACACGAAATCAAAAACCCATTGGCCGGCATCCGCGGCGCGTCGCAGTTGCTAAGGCGCCGGATTGATCCGGAGCATCACGAGCTTACAGACTTAATTGCCAATGAAGTCGATCGTGTGTCGTCATTGCTCGATCGCATGCAAAAGCTTGGCAGTGAGCGCGTGGATGAGCCGGAAGAATGCAATCTGCATGAGGCCATTCATCACGCGGTGCGCGTGCTGACCTCTGCGGATGGTTTTGGCGTCGATATGGCGGAAGAATTCGATCCGTCGCTGCCGCCCGTATTCGTCAGTCGGGATGCACTGGTTCAGGTGCTCATCAACCTGTTGTCCAACGCGCGCGATGCCTGCAGTGAACAGCCGGAGCCCAAAATGACCATTCGCACGCGCTTTGTCAGTGGGCCGATACTGTCTGCGATCCGGTTGGGGCGGCGCACGCGTTTGCCGATTGAAGTGCGGATCACAGACAACGGCGTGGGAGTCGAACCAGAGCTGCGTGACCACATCTTTGAACCCTTTGTCAGCAGCAAACCAAAAGGGCAGGGATTGGGCCTTGCACTGGTCGCAAAACTGGTCCGCGAGATGGATGGCCGGATCGCATACGAACGCGAAGCACAGAATGACCTGACACATTTCAAACTGCACCTACCACTCGCACCCAAGGATACGGCAGCATGAGGAAACAGGCGCTCTTGGTCGAGGATGATCCGTCGATTGCCTCCGTCATAACATCTGCCCTCCACGATGAGGACTTTGCCGTGGAACACACAGACACCGCCGTTGGTCGCGATGCTGCCCTGCGCAGCGCACGGTACGATGTGATGATCACGGATGTTCTGTTGAGCGATGCAGACGGCATTACCAGCCTCGATTCCGCCAAGAGCATCGATCCCGATTTGCCGATTATTATCGTGTCGGCGCAAAATACCTTGGACACAGCAGTCAGAGCATCCGAGACCGAAGCCTTTGAATATTTCCCGAAGCCGTTTGATCTCGATGAACTGATCCACGCAGTCGTTCAGGCGGCCAATTCGCGCGAGACTTTTACGCAGCCACAAACGACTGAAGCTGACCCAATGCCTCTGGTGGGCCGCAGTCAGGCCATGCAGGGCGTGTTTCGTTTGATCACTCGCGTTTTGCGCAACGACCTGTCTGTGCTCATTCTGGGTGAATCCGGAACCGGCAAGGAATTGGTGGCAGAGGCCATTCATGAGCTGGGCCATCGCAAAACCGGGCCGTTTGTGGCCGTCAACACTGCTGCCATTCCCAGCGAATTGATCGAAAGCGAGCTGTTTGGGCACGAAAAGGGCGCCTTCACCGGCGCGGTTGCCCGCAACATCGGAAAATTTGAAGAGGCCAGCGGCGGAACCCTATTCCTCGATGAAATCGGCGATATGCCCATCGATGCGCAAACGCGTTTGTTGCGCGCGCTCCAATCAGGCCGCATCCGCCGGGTTGGTGGCAATGAAGAGATCAGCGTCAATGTGCGTGTCATCTCGGCAACCAACCGAGACCTCGAGCCCTTAATAGCGGCCGGCGAATTCCGCGAAGACTTGTTCTACCGTCTCAACGTCGTGCCGATCCGGTTGCCAGCGCTGCGCGAGAGACCTGATGATATCACAGCCTTGTCTCGCCATTTCCTGTCCGAAGCTGCAGCCGATGGATTGCCGCTTAAAGAGCTAAGCGAGGACGCGATTGCGCGGCTCGAAACGCTAGAATGGCGCGGGAATGTCCGTGAGTTGCGTAATGTCATTTTCCGCTTGGCCCTCCTGTCTCGCGAAGATTTGATCAGCGCCGGTACGCTTGACGAGTTGCTGCAAGGCGAGGCTCTGAAAGGTGAACGAGATGATGGTGCAGCGGATATTTCGGCGGCCATGATCGAGTGGTTAAGGATGGAGCGACCGGAGGAGGGGGCGATCTATAAATCTGCACTCGCCGCAATAGAGAAACCATTGTTTGAAGAGATTCTGCGGCAAACCGGCGGCAACCAAGTTCAAGCAGCAAGCAAACTTGGGATCAATCGCAACACGCTGCGCAAACGGCTTTCTGATTTGGCGATAGATCCAGACGCGATGTGAACTTGGGCGGAGATTTCCCCTTGCAAATGGGCAACACTGTAGCCTAACTGCAACAGTATGCAGGCGGACACCCCCACTGTTCCCATGACGGTTTCCCGCGCATGGCGCAAAGTGCAGGTTGCTGCGCGTCGCCTCAATCTCATTCCAATCCTAGAAATCGCCGCTGTCGTCACTTTGTTGGTGATGTTGATCACCGGCTATTTGGTGATCCAAAGGACGACTCAGGCGTCGCAAATGATCCCATCAGAGCAAGCCGCAACGCTGCTCATCGGAACTTTGGTGCCAGCAATAGCCCTGATCGTCCTTATCGGCAGACGCATCGCGCTGAGTAGGGCAGGGGGCAGCACTGCACGCCTTCATGTCCGATTGGTGTTCTTCTTCTCATTGGTCGCGGCGATCCCAACGCTGCTCGTGGCGATCTTTGCCTCGTTCCTTTTTCAGTCAGCCATTGAATTTTGGTTCTCCGACAACTCCCGCAGCATTTTGGACAATGCCAACCAATTGGCGCGTGGCTATTCAGAGCAAAACCTTCGGGATGTGGGCAACGAAACGGTCGCGATGGCAGGCGACTTGCGGTTCTTCCTTCAAGAAGAGTCCATGATCACGCCTGAATTTGCAGAGGATCTCTTTCAGCAAGTCATCTTGAGAAAGCTCAATGAATCTGCCGTGATCGAGCAAGACGAAAACGGCAGCTTCAATGTAGCCGCGATCGTTGATCCCGACGAAGACACAGAGCGCCCCCGCATCAGCCAAGAGCAAGTAGAGCGGATTGACGCAGGCGAGGCAGTGGTCGTTATCGCAACACCAGATCGAATTGAAGCCGTTACGCCTATCGATCGTGACAGCGGGCTGTTCCTCTATGCTGCACGCGATTCTGATGCATTGGCGGTCAGCCAGTTCCGCCGAGCCCAAACGGTTGTTGAAGAATACAACAGCCTAACGCAAGGCGCACGGATCATGCAGCTCAGGCTGAATCTGGGCCTTTTGCTTGCATCCTTGACGCTGGTAGGGCTCGCCGTTTGGTTTGCGCTGCGCTTTGCTGACCGACAAGTGCGTCCCCTGACCGAACTCGTTTCCGCCGCACGGCAAGTGGGTGCGGGCAATTTCGCAATGCGTGTGGACGGGCGGACAGGCGCTGATGAGATCGGACTGCTCAACCGCGCGTTTAACAGAATGACAGCCCAGATCGAGGAACAGACCACAGATCTTGTGGCAGCCAACGAGAAGCTGGACGAACGACGCAACTTTATCGAAGCGGTGGTTGAGTCTGTGACTGCGGGCATTCTGACACTCGATAAAGACCGACGCGTTCTGCTGATGAACAGTTCCGCGCAACAGCTGTTGTTTGACGCAGCAAAACCGACTGCGGTTGGCGAGGAATTGTCCGCAATCGCGGCGCCATTTGACGCGATGATCGAGCAAGGAAAATCTAGCGATATCATTCAGTTTAGCCGTGACGGCGAAATGCTAACACTCGCTGTGAAAATCGCGCCATCGCCTGATGGCATGGTCATCACTTTCGAAGACATCACGCGCCAACTAATCGATCAGCGACAAGCAGCGTGGTCCGATGTGGCGCGACGAATTGCGCACGAGATCAAGAACCCGCTCACTCCCATTCAATTGGCCACAGAACGCCTCAACCGTCGATACGGCAAACAGATTGAGGATGACCGAGAACTGTTCGAAGAACTGACCGGCACCATCATTCGCCAGGTCGGCGACCTGCGGAAAATGGTCGACGAGTTTTCTTCCTTTGCCCGCCTACCAAAACCTGTTTTCCGTCGCGAGAACTTGATCGATCTGGCCAAGCAAGCGTTGTTCCTCCAAGAGGTTTCGAACAACCATATCAACTTCGATTTCCAGTGCGAAGACTCTGAGATTCTCGCCGATTGTGATCGCCACCAGATCGGACAAGCTCTGACAAATGTGATCAAGAACGCAGTTGAAGCGGTGGACGCGCGCGCGAGCGACGAACGTGAACCGTTTCGCGGCACCATTGCGCTCTCCATTAGCAAGGCGAAGAATCAGATCAGACTGGAGGTGACAGATAATGGTGTGGGCTTGCCCGAGGACAAAGAACGCATTGCCGAACCCTATGTCACAACGCGCGAAAAAGGGACGGGACTGGGCCTCGCCATCGTCAAGAAAATCGTCGCCGAACATGATGGCGACATAACATTCACATCAGCCAAAAATGGCGGGACATTGGTAACCCTCAGTATTGCAAGCGAACCTTCGGCCGCATCGTCAGAGGCGGCCGAATAATGCTGAAAAATCGAATGAAGGAGGCCTATTGATGGCACTCGAGATCCTAATTGTTGATGATGAGAAGGACATTCGTGAACTCGTCGGCGGCGTGCTGAGCGATGAAGGCTATGAGTGCCGCCTTGCCGGGGACAGCCAGACCGCCTTGGCAATGATCGACGAGCGGCGCCCCAGCCTCGTGCTGCTGGATGTCTGGCTCCACGGTAGCCCGATGGATGGGCTCGAAATTCTTGACGAAGTGAAGATCAGAGAGCCCGAGCTGCCAGTGGTCGTGTTCTCCGG
>CAKZSF010000166.1 GCA_937920575.1 uncultured Sphingomonadaceae bacterium
CGATCCCGTACATGTCGAGCCCGAATGACCCAAACGGATGGACGTAGGAATGGCCCAACCGAGTCCAGTCAACGAATTCAATACCAAGCTTGTAAGTGGCGTGAGTCTCACGAACAAATTCATGCTCATCAATTCCCAGCAACTGGTTGAACGATGTGATCTGCGGAATGGTGGCCTCGCCAACACCGACCGTGCCGATGGCATCGCTTTCAATCAACTTGATCGACAAGTCGGGCATACCGGATAGCAAACGGGACAGGGCCGCGGCGGTCATCCACCCGGCCGTCCCGCCGCCAACGATAGTGATGGACTGAACCGGCCTGCCTTGAGGCTTATCCTTGGGCGATTGGCTCATGGATTGGCCCACGAATTTGATTGTTTCAAGAAATCCACTTGGCTGGGCATTTGCAGGGCTGTGTTCTCATAGGCTTCGCGCATCTGCTTCAGCGCTGCGGCAACTTTCACGTCATCCAGCGTATCGGCCATGGGATCGTATTTGTCAGGCCAGATGTTTTGCCCCAGCATCACGGCGATCCAGCTGGGCATGGTGAACAGTTCGGCGTTCTCTCGGAAAACACGGCCATGCAGGCGCCACAGCTCCATCTTCTTGGCCAGCGTTTCCGGCACGTCCATATCGCGGACGTAGCGCCAGAATTCCGTGTCGTCGCGCTGAGTCGCCTTGTAATGCAGGATCACAAAGTCGCGCACATCCTCGTACAGTTCATGCATGCCGCGATTGTATTCGTCTCGCTCAACCGGGCTGATTTGCTTGTCGGGGAACAGCGCGAACAAACGGGCAATGCCGTTCTGCACCAAATGGATGCTGGTCGATTCGAGCGGCTCAATAAAGCCGGACGCCAATCCCAAAGCGATCACATTGTGATTCCATGCCTTGCGCCGCATTCCGGTGACAAACCGCAGCTGACGCGCTTCGCCTAGCGGTTCACCTTCTATATTGTCGCGCAGGATTGTTTCGGCCTCGTCCGCGTCCATATGGCTGCTGCAAAAAACATGGCCGTTGCCCGTGCGATGCTGCAACGGGATACGCCATTGCCAGCCGGCGCCGTGCGCAGTTGAACGTGTATAAGGATCGATTGTGTCGGGATTGGTGCAGGGCAGGGCAATCGCCCGGTCAACTGGCAACCAATGGCTCCAATTATCATAGCCGGTTTCCAAGGCCTCTTCGATTAACAGCCCGCGAAAACCGGAACAGTCGATAAACAGTTCGCCCTCAATTGTTTCGCCATTGTCCAACTCGACCGATGTGACATCGCCAGTTTCTGTGTCGCGATGCACTTTGGTAATCAGACCCTCTTGGCGGATGGTGCCTTGCTTCTCGGCGAGCTCGCGCAGGAATTTGGCGTATAGGCCGGCATCAAAGTGATAGGCATAGCCGATCTGGCTGGCCAAAGAATTGGAGCCCGGTTTGACGCGGGCAAACTTGCCATGGCGCGCTGCCATAGAGCTCATAGAGTAGCCCGCAATATCGCCCGGCGGTGTGCGCCCCCCGGCCAATCCAGCCTGCATCATCGCCAGTTCGCGTAAGTACAATTGGTGGAACGCGATGCCGTGCAGATCCTGACCATAGGTGCCGAATGGGTGAAAGTAGCGGTCACCCAGCTGGCCCCAATTGACGAACTCGATGCCGAGTTTGAATGTGCCATTGGTCGCGCGCAGGAAATCGTTCTCAGCGATGTCGAGCATGCGGTTGAAATTGGCGATTGGGGGAATTGTCGCCTCCCCCACACCCACTGTGCCGATCTGTTCCGATTCGATCAGGGTTATCGTCCGCCGACCATTGTCGAAATAGCGAGAGAACGCCGCTGCGGCCATCCAACCCGCCGTTCCGCCACCCACGATAACAATCTTCGCGATATCGCTATCATTCCCGAGTTGCATAACGGCTTACTGCGTCCTTTTGGTTACATAATTGCGCGTGCACCTTGTGCCGCCTAGCGGAGCTCTTGCCAAGCGCAAACCGCTTTGTTATGCATCGCTCCCTAAGAAGAGGGACCAACGCTATTCCAATATGGTAGCGCTACCATCTGGGGAGGGAGTTTTAAGTGAACATTTCAAATCGATTGTCATTGTCTGCGACTCAGCAGTCTGCATTCGGCACGGGGTCGCTGTTGCGATCGGGTGCTTCAATGTTGGCTATGGGCAGTTTGATGCTGTCGTCTGGGGCGATTGCTCAAGACCAAGAGCAGCAGGAACCGCCCGCTGAGGTCAGCGAAGGCGAAGATGCTATTATTGTTGTTACCGGTATTCGCGCGTCGCTGGAATCGGCGCAAAATATCAAGCGTAACGCGGACACTGTTGTTGACGCGATCACAGCTGACGACATTGGCGCCTTGGCCGATCGTTCGGTTACAGAAGCCTTGCAGCGCGTCCCTGGCGTCGCGATCAACCGCTTCGCAGGCTCGAACGATCCCGATCACTTCTCGGTAGAGGGTTCGGGCGTAACCATTCGCGGGCTGAATTATGTCCGTTCAGAATTCAACGGCCGGACTGCATTTTCCGCTGGTGTCGGTGGTCAAGCGTTGAACTTCGCTGATGTGCCGCCAGAGCTGTTGGGTTCGGTTGTCATCAATAAGAACTCCACCGCTGCTATGATCGAAGGCGGTATCTCCGGAACCGTCAATCTGATTACGCGCAAGCCGCTTGATGATCGCGGGTTCAACATCGCGTTCAGCGCAGAGGCAAACTACGGCGATTTTTCAAAGGAATGGTCGCCGACACTCTCGGGCATGATCAGCAACACTTGGGATACCGAGCTCGGCACTTTCGGCATCCTTGCCAGCGGAACGTTTTCGCGCATCCGCAGCCGCGCTGACGGTATTCAGGTAACGAACTTCCAGGCTCGCGATAACACGCTCGTTGCGGCGGCCAACACTGGTGGTGCGTTGACCTGTCGCAATCCGCTTCCCAGTGGTTCCGACACGTCCACTCTGCCTCCCGGCGGCTCCGCATGCGGCACGTTCGGTAGCGCTGGCGCTGATGGCTTTGCCGATTACGCGGATTTGCGTTTCGCGCCTCTCGGCCCACAGTTCCGGACGCAGGATTTTGACCGTAAGCGCGATGGTTTCTCTGTCGCCGCACAGTTTGAATCGATTGACAAGCGCACGGTAATCACGGCCGAGTTCATTCGCTCACACACTACCAACGCTTGGGGTGAGCGCACCTTTGAAACCGGCCCGGATCTGGCAGAGTACAACACTTATCCGATCGGTTGCCGGCAGAACGCAAATGGCCCTGGCGGTACTGCCCGTGCAGAATGCCCCGTCGGTGGTTTCCAAGACTATGTCTATGACAGCTCAGGCCTGTTCCAGTCCGGTTATATTACCAGCCCGAATGATGGCTGGCGCGGTGATCCGGGTAATGGTGCATCGTTCACATCAATCGGCGGTCTGCAGCAAGTTCTGTCGCGCCGTCAGGTGGAAGACGAGACAACCAACGAAGATTACTCGCTCAACTTCGCCACGGAGCTGACCGACAAACTGTCGATTACGCTCGACGCGCAATATGCGACTTCGCGCAAAGAGAACCTCGATTTCTCGATCTTCGGTTCAACTTTCGCGGATTCCGAGCTTGATCTGACTGGTGACTTGCCAGTTGGCATTCCGCACAAACCAAACTTCACGAGCTATTCGTGGCAG
>CAKZSF010000167.1 GCA_937920575.1 uncultured Sphingomonadaceae bacterium
CAGATTGACGCAGAACTGGTCGAGCGCCGAGTCCTTCTTGTTCGCTTTTTCGCCTGCTTTTTCATCGCCTTCTGCGGCGCCCTCCTCGGCACCTTCGGGGTCACGCGATTCCAGCTGCTTGCCGCCCTTGCCAATGCCGTGGCTGATAAAGCTGACCGCATCCAGGCGGCTCATATCCTGTTGCTGCAGGAAGTAGACCGCGTAGGAATCGCGTTCAGAAAACAGCGCGACCAGCACATTGGCGCCTGTGACGGTGTCTTTGCCCGAGCTTTGCACATGCAGAATCGCACGTTGGATCACACGCTGAAAACCGGCAGTTGGCTGCGGATCGCCTCCGTCTTCGGTCTTGAGCGATTGGTATTCCTGATCGAGATACTGCTTCACCACATCGGTCAGCTCACCCAGATCCACGCCGCAGGCATTCATCACCTCGGCCGCGTCGGTGTCCTCGATCAGCGCGAGCAGCAAATGCTCCAATGTCGCATATTCATGGCTCCGGTCTGACGCGTTGGTCAGCGCCTGATGGAGGGTCTTTTCGAGATTTTGCGCAAAACTGGGCATGCGGTGTTCCTATAGGGGGCTTACAGACTCAGGCGCAAAGATACGCCGTTACTCAAATATGAGCTTTGATGGTTAACAACGTCTATATGGGGCGCTCGGCACCAATTTGGAGGGGTTGGGGGCAAACGCAGCCCCATCATTGCGAATCCTTGCGGCCAAACAACGCCTCTGCGGCATCGCGATGGGCGCTGGCCTTGTCGCGATGCGCCTTCACCCGGGCAATCTCCGCCTCCAGCAGCGCAATCCGCTCATCCAGCTCATGCTGCGAATATGGGTCCAGCTCCTCCTTGGCGAGTAAGCTGGCCGCGTCACCTTTGGCCCGAGGTAAATTTTCGTCATCCATTACAAAAAGTAGCTTCGCAAGCAGGGGGGGCTCGTGTCAATGCTTGAGCGTTAAAGCGGTTGTGCAGAATCGCGGATGACGGCAAGACGGCGTTAGAGGCGACAATTTGGGGGCAACCAAGTGTCCGACACTTTGGCAGAAACAATGATTGCAGTGGGATTTGACACCCCGGGCGGGCCAGAAGTGCTCCGGCCTGAGGAACTGCCTGTTCCAGAGACTCGCGCAGGCGAAGTGTTGATCAAGGTCAGCCATGCGGGCGTTAACCGACCCGATGTGGTGCAGCGTCAAGGGCGCTATCCGGCGCCACCGGGCGCTTCGCCGATTCCAGGGCTAGAGGTCGCAGGCGAAGTGGTGGCAATTGGCGCGGGCGTAGAGCCCGAAATGCTCAATCGCCGCGTGTGCGCGCTGGTGCCGGGCGGCGGCTATGCTGAATATTGCCGCACTGATGCGCGCCATTGTCTGCCTGTCCCGCCGTCCATGCCGATGGATCAGGCTGCGGCCTTGCCGGAAACGCTGTTCACAGTGTGGCACAATGTGTTTCAGCGCGGGCTTGCGCGCGATGGCGAGACGATTCTGGTGCATGGCGGCACGAGCGGTATCGGGACGATGGCAATCATGCTCGCCAAAGCGTTTGAGATGGATGTGATCGTCACCTGCGGATCAGATGAAAAATGCGCTGCGGCACAGGAATTGGGCGCGGATCACGCGCTCAATTACAAGAGCCAAGACTTCGTCGAGGAAGTGAAGGCGATCACCGATGGCAAGGGTGTTGAACTCGTGCTCGATATGGTCGCGGGCGACTATGTGGCGCGCAATCTCGCTTGTCTTGCCGAAGACGGGCGGCATGTCACAATCGCGGTGCAGGGCGGAATGACCGCTGACATCCCGATCGTGCAAGTGATGATGCGGCGGCTGACCATGACAGGCTCGACGCTGCGCCCGCGCAGCGATGATTTTAAGGCAATGCTCGCATCCGACATTCGCGACAATGCGTGGGAATTGTTCGAAAGTGGCGATCTGAAGCCGGTGATGGATCAGACTTTCCCGCTGGCCGAGGCTGCTGCCGCCCATGCCCGGATGGAGGCCGGCGAGCATATCGGTAAAATCGTGTTGGCAGTGTGATGCAGGCGCTCACGCTTCACGAGGATCCCCGCAGCGGCAATTGCTATAAGATCAAGCTGACCGCTGCGATGCTCGGCGTCGATTTAGAGACGCGGCAATATGATATTCTGAAAGGGGAAACGCGCAGCGATGCTTTCCTCGCTCAGGTCAACGCCAATGGGCGCATTCCGGTTTTGCAGATCGGCGAGGGAGCGAATGCGCGCCATTTGCCGGAAAGCAACGCTGCGTGCTGGTATATCGCGGATGGCAGCCGGTTGATCCCGGAGGACCGCTTCGCACGCGCTTCAATGCTGCGCTGGATGTTCTTCGAACAGTATAACCACGAACCGAATATCGCGACGCTGCGCTTCTGGATGCGCTTTGTGGGTGAAACCAATCTATCGGCTGAGCAGACAGCCATGATCAAACCCAAACGCGTTGCCGGGCACGATGCGCTGCGGGTTATGGAAGACCATTTGCAAACCCATGATTGGTTTGCCGGCGATCAAGCCTCTTTGGCTGATATCGCATTGTATGCTTACACCCATGTCGCTGATGAAGGCGGCTTTGGCCTGAGTGATTACCCGCATGTTAGCGCATGGCTTGCGCGGTTTGCCGCGCTGCCTGATTTTGCGCCGATGGTTTGAGGTTTTGCCGACGCAGGGGGCGCATTGCACAAGGCAACTGGCTTAGCCTGGTTCCTTGCTGGGTGTGATTCCCCTTGCTCCACAGGCCGCTTGCGCCTACATCGCTGACGCAACGGCCGCTCCGAAAGGGGCGGCCCTTCTATTTTTATCGGAGTATTTCTCGTGTCCGACACCAAACCGCTTATGCCGCATGCGACCGCCAGCTGGCTGGTCGATAATTCGGGCCTCTCGTTTGAACAGATTGCCGAATTTTGCGGCCTGCACATTCTGGAAGTTCAGGCGATGGCCGACGATCTGGCGAGCAGCAAATACACGGGTCGTGATCCGGTGCATTCGGGCGAGTTGACGCATGAAGAAATCGCCAAGGGTGAGGCCGATGGCGAATATCGTCTCGAGATGCAGCGCGCGCCAGTTTCGGTGAGCCGCACCAAGGGCCCCCGTTATACGCCAGTGTCAAAGCGTCAGGACAAACCCGATGGCATCTCTTGGTTGTTGCGCAACCACCCGGAAATCAGTGATGCGCAGATCTCGAAACTGATCGGCACCACGCGCAACACGATCAATGCAATCCGCGACCGCTCACACTGGAACATCCAGAACATCCAGTCGAAAGACCCAGTGACGCTGGGTCTTTGCTCTCAACGGGAGCTGGACGCAGTCGTCGCCAAGGCCGCCAAGAAAGCCGGCCTGACGGAAGAAACCGCCGATGTCGAACCCAAGCTGGGCTCTGACAAAGAGCGCCTGATCGAAGAGCTTCATCAGGAGCGCGCCGATGCAGAGAAAGCCGCTGCGCAGGCCGCGCAAGAGGCTGAGGCCGCTGCGTGGCTCGAAGCGCGCAAGGAAGGCGGCGAGGGTTCGACCGAGGGTTGATCCACGCCATTTCGGTGTTGGCGGGTAATTAGCCCACCGCGCCACGCGACATAATTTTACGGCAAATGGCCTGCATTCTCGCGAGTGCGGGCCATTTGCGTCTTGCGCGTGCGCCTGTCTCGGCTATGCCATTGACATGGATGTCAGTAACGCCCCCTATCACCACCCGACCCCGTGGGACACGCAATTCCCGCTGCACACTCTGCCCGAACTGTTCGAGCAAACGACGCGCAACGCGCCCGAGGCGCCGTTCCTCCATTTTCTGGGCCGCACGTATAGCTATCGCGAGATTTTTACCGAGGCGCAGCAATTCGCATCTGGCCTGATCAACGCGGGCATCCAGAAGGGTGATCGGGTCGGTCTGTTCCTGCCCAATGTCCCGAACTACGCATCGGCCTACTACGGTGCGATGATGGCGGGTGCGATCGTGGTCAATTTTTCGCCGCTTTACACTGTCGAGGAACTCGCTTGGCAAGTGGGCGATTCCGGCACGAAGTTGCTGGTGACGCTGGATGTGCCAGAACTTTACCAGACCGCATCCGAAGTGCTCGAATGTTCAGAGCTGGAAACGCTTGTGGTTGGCTCGCTCGCTTCGATGCTGCCCACGCTGAAAGGCATCGCGCTCAAGCTCCTGAAGCGCAGCCAGATCGCCAAAGTGAACTGGTCTGACAGCATTCGGCGCTGGGACAGTGTGCTGGGCAATTGGGACTGGTCCCAAATCGGCAAACCCGTCAGCGGGCGCCCAACTTTGGATGCCGCAGAAGATCTCGCTTTGCTGCAATACACTGGCGGCACAACCGGCCGACCAAAGGGCGCGATGCTTGGCCACAGCCAGTTAGCGACCAACGCGCAGCAGGTCGCCGCGCTCAATCCGTTTGGCGCGGGCGCCGATGAAGTGTTTATGGGCGCGCTGCCGTTCTTCCATGTGTTTGCCAACACCGCGCTGCTCAACCACGCTATGGTCAGCGGCGGATCGATTGCAATGGTGCCTCGCTTCGAAACGAAGCAGGTCTTGCAAACGATCGAGAAATACAAGGCGACCGGTTTCCCCGGCGTACCAACGATGTTTCAGGCTATGCTCGATCACCCGGATCTGGCCAAAACCGA
The DNA here is from genome assembly GCA_937920575.1 of uncultured Sphingomonadaceae bacterium. Classification (GTDB taxonomy): domain Bacteria; phylum Pseudomonadota; class Alphaproteobacteria; order Sphingomonadales; family Sphingomonadaceae; genus CAKZSF01. The sequence goes on from CAKZSF010000167.1 coordinate 4,630, forward strand.
CCTCTCTTCGCTCAAAGTCTGTATTTCAGGCGGCGCGCCCATGCCGGCGCCTGTTCACACGCGTTTCGAAGACGTCACAGGCGTGCGCGTGGTAGAGGGATATGGCCTGACGGAAAGCTCCGGCGTTGTCTCGGTCAATCCCTATGATGGTGAGCGGATGAAGGGCACCATCGGTCAGCTTGTGGCGGGCACCGAGGTGTTGTTGCTCGACAAGGAAGACCCGACCAAGCTTGCGCCCGAGGGCGAGCCGGGCGAACTGGTCGTTCACGGCCCTCAAGTGATGCGCGGCTATTGGAATCGGCCAGAGGCGGCGGCGGATGCTTTTGCAGAGCACAACGGCAAAACGTGGCTGCGCACTGGCGATGTTGCGCAATGGGAAGAGGGTGGCTGGCTCAAGATTGTTGACCGCATCAAGGATATGATCGCGGTTGGTGGTTTCAAAGTTTTCCCGAGCCAGGTCGAGGATGTGCTGCAAGAGCATGAGGCGATCAAAGAAGTGCTCGTGATCGGCGTGCCTGATGAATATCTCGGCGAGCGTCCCAAGGCATTTGTCGCGCTGAACGAGGGTGCGGATATCACCGAAGAGGCATTGTGCGAATGGGCCAATGCACAGCTGGGCAAGCATGAACGGCTGGCGGGCATCGCGTTTCGTGATGAGCTGCCCAAGACGTTGATCGGCAAGCTGGACCGCAAGACTTTGCGCGCGCAGGAATTGACCGGCTAGCGACGGCCCGACGCTGTTGTCTGTGAAAAGTAGGCTTAGCTCGCGAGAGTGAGCGGGGGTTCGTCGCTGTCAGCGGCGGACACCGCTGAAGTGGGCTTTGCCGTGGTCACTTGCGAAGAGCGTGGTGCAAAGCGGCCTTCCACGTCGGCGCCCTGCTCGATCGTCAGCGTGTCGTAATGCACATCGCCTTCGATCTTCGCGCTTTGCAACACGACCAGATCGCGTGCGCTGATCGAGCCGATGATGTGGCCCGCCAGACGCGCGGTTTCAGCTTCGATGGCGCCATTGATCACGCCGCCTTCGCCTTGAACCAGGCTGGTGCAGCTGATGTCGCCTTCTACATGGCCGTCGACATGCAGATCCACTGTCGCGGAGATGTCACCTTTGATCGAGACGTCTGATCCGATCACGGAGAAGGTTGATTTGCCGGCCATTGGTTTAGCGGCTCCCGCTCGCCCTGTTGGTTTGGGTGCTTCTGCGGGCTTCTTTGAGAACATGCGGGGCCCTCTCCAGGAATGGGCGCGGGTTTACCGCGCGGTTGTTAACGCGCACTTCGAAATGAAGATGCGGACCGGTTGAGCGACCTGTGCTGCCAATTGCGCCAATCAGTCTGCCAGCTGCAACGCGCTGCCCCACTTGAGCGCTGTAGCGTGACATATGGGCATAGCGTGTCATCAGGCCATTGCCGTGGCTGATCTCGACCGTTTTGCCGTAACCACCCTTATAGCCAACATAGCTAATCACACCGTCTGCAGCGGCGTAGATGGGCGAACCATAAGGCGCGCGGAAATCGAGACCGGAGTGCATCGCGCCTCCGCCATTGAACGGATCGCGCCGATAGCCAAAGCCGGATGAGATCGAGCCCTTATCAGCGGGCATAAATTGTGGAATGCCTTCCAGCCCACGCTCCAACGCATCCAATCGAGCCAGGCTCAGACCCAACCGTTCAAAGCGCGGATCATCAACATTGAATTTTTCCAACGGGCCACCTTGTGCCTCGCGCGCTGATTTCAACATTGTTGCTGGATTGAGCCCGAGGCGGCGAATGGCGGCGGAGGCACGGGCCGCGCGCTCGTCCGCAAACCGCGTCATTTTCTCAACATAAGCAATCTGGCGCGCTTCGATTTCCGCCAGCCCTTTGGCTTCGGGGATCGCTGCGCTTACCTTCTCGACCGTTGCGGCAGCCTCGCTTGAGCTGTCCGAATGGGTTGCGTCGCGTTTCACATCATCAGGAATCGCGGCCGACATTTGATCGAGGAAATCTTGGCGGCGCTTGAGGTCTTCGGCGACCTTGCCGATGTCATCGCCATAGGCTTCGATCCGCGCATCGGAGTCGGCAACCTTCGCTTCACGCTCCAGCAAAGAGGCAGCGTTCGCTTGCGCTTGATATTGCAGGATCGCCATCGCGGCCATGCTGATTGCCCAGCCAAGCAATGCGGCTGCGATGATACTGGCGACGATGACTTGAAAACGAGATGTGAGCGTGATGAAGCGCACTTGGCCCTGAGCGCGCATAAAAAATTCGCGTTCCGGAAACCACTTCTCAATGCGCTGGAATAGCGTTTTGGGAGCTTGCGTGCTCAAATATACCTCACGACCTCTTTATTTGCGCCCGTGGGTACGCGCGCGGAAGGGAGCCGGTCAAACCGGGTAACCATAGCTGACGACGAGTCGAGTGACTCGCGCGACGAAGCGTTTGAACCGGCGATGAAGCGTTTGGGCCGAAAATGGGGTTAACCATGAATCCGCCGAGAATCGGTAGAATCGCTTGCGAATCGCTCGATTTGAACGTTCTCAATCAAACTGGGCTTTACCGAGCCCAAAGAAACTCGCGGCTGACACGTTTGGCCTTGCCTGCTAATTGGGTGGCTTATGAACGCGCATTCGCCTCCTAAACCAGCGATTCTGGTCGCCGATCTCGCCGCTCGCGCTCGTGCGGCGCAGCGCCAATTGGCGCGCATGTCTGACGCGGAAAAAGCGGCCGCGTTGATGTCTGCGGCGGACGCTTTGGAGAGTGCAGAAAGCGCGATTTTGGCTGCCAATGCGCGCGATGTTGCAGCGGGCAAAGACAAGGGTTTGAGCAAGGCGATGCTCGACCGATTGATGCTCGATTCTGATCGTCTCGCCGGTGTTGTTTCGGCGGTGCGCAATGTGGCGAATTTGGCCGATCCGGTTGGCGAAGTGATTGACCAATCCCAGCCCGCCAATGGCTTGTCCCTGTCACGTGTTCGCGTGCCGATTGGCGTCATCGGCATCATCTATGAAAGTCGCCCGAATGTAACGGCGGATGCAGCGGCCTTGTGCGTGCGCGCAGGCAATGCAGCGCTGCTGCGCGGTGGCAGCGAAGCGGTCCATTCCAACCGTGCGATCCACGAGGCTTTGGCCAGCGGATTGAGCGAGGCGGGAGCGCCTGCGGATGCGGTGCTGCTGATCCCGACCCAAGACCGCGCCGCAGTGGGCGCTATGCTGACCGCGGCGGGGGCGATCGACATGATCATTCCGCGCGGCGGCAAGAGTCTGGTCGAACGCGTGCAGGCCGATGCACGCGTGCCGGTGCTCGCCCATCTTGACGGCATTTGCCACACCTATGTGCATGCCTCCGCTGATCCAGACATGGCTCGAGATATCGCGCTCAATGCGAAGCTTCGGCGCACGGGGATTTGCGGTGCGATGGAAACGCTGCTGATCGATGCGGCCTACCCAGAAGCGGGCTCCTTGATCGCATCCTTGATCGATGCCGGATGCGAGCTGCGCGGTGATAAGGCTGCGCAAGATCTGGAC
>CAKZSF010000168.1 GCA_937920575.1 uncultured Sphingomonadaceae bacterium
TGACAACTTCATGGGTTTCCGTGGCTCAGGAACAGACCTGACCGAGAAGAAGCGCAGCCAGGATCAAGCTTCGCGTTTGGCTTTGTTCGATTCTCTCACGAGTTTGGCAAATCGCCTGCAGATGTCTCAAGAGCTCGAGAAGATCCTCAAGGCGCCACAAGAACAGCACCGGGTTTGCTCGGTGTTTCTGCTTGATCTCGATCGGTTCAAGCAAGTGAACGACACGCTGGGCCATCCGGCTGGAGACGCGTTGTTGAAACAAGTTTCGCAGCGTCTGGAAAGAACCGTGGGTCAAATGGGCCGTGTTGGTCGTTTGGGTGGCGACGAATTTAAGGTCATTATTCCTGGGCGCGTTGAAAAACAGCGGCTGATCTATCTCGCGCAAGAGATCATCCATCAGCTCTCACAACCCTACTCGATTGAGGGGCATCAGGTAATAATCGGTGCGTCAATTGGTATTGCGACGGCGCCGGAAAACGGGGAAACCACCGAAGAGGTTATCCGCAACGCCGACCTCGCTCTGTATGCGGCAAAAGATGCAGGCCGCGGTCGCTTTCACTTCTATGCAGACAGCCTGCACAATGAAGCGCAAGAGCGTCGCGCGTTGGAAAACGACCTTCGGGAAGCTTTGGTCAAGGGCGCACTGGAATTGCACTATCAACCGATTGTCAGGTTGGAAGACAACCAGATTACCGGCTTTGAGTCCTTGATCCGCTGGAATCATCAACAGCATGGTTTCATCAGTCCGGAGAAGTTCGTTTCTATTGCCGAAGACGCCGGCCTAATCGAATCAATGGGTGAGTGGGCGCTTCGGACAGCTTGTTTCCAATTGGCAGCTTGGCCAGAGGAGATCCGCGTAGCAGTGAATGTTTCGCCGCTTCAATTCGCCAACCCGAAATTGCCGGCTTTGGTTAGCAATGCGATTGTGGCAGCAGGAATCGATCCAAGTCGGCTTGAACTCGAGATCACCGAAAGCGTATTCTTGAATGACGACGATTCAACCGATGCGACTTTTGCAGCGCTCAAGAAAATCGGTGTTCGTTTGGCGCTAGACGACTTTGGAACCGGCTATTCCTCGCTCGGCTACCTGAAGAAGGCGCCGTTCGACAAAATTAAGATCGACCAAAGCTTTGTTCGAGGGGCGACACAAGAAGGCAGCCGCAACGCGGCGATCATTGTTTCAATATCCAGCCTGGCGGGATCTTTGGGCATGGATACAACTGCAGAGGGTGTTGAAACCTTTGACGAGTTGGATCTCGTGAAAGAATGCGGATGTAGCCATGTGCAGGGCTATATTTTCGACAAGCCAATGCCGGCGCAACAGGCCAGCGCGCGTCTCTCACAAGGCTTTACCGCGCACCCTTCCGGTCCCAAATCGGCACGTGAACCAAGACACAAACTCTTCCGTAAGGTCATTCTCGATCATTCTGGTCAGAAATATCAGGGTGTCATTCGCAATATTTCGACTCGTGGCGCGATGGTGGAGGGGCTTTGGAATGTGCCGACTGGAACGGTGTTCGAGATTTGGCTTTCCCAAACTACAACCATCTCTGCAACCACCCGCTGGGGCATAGATGATCGGATGGGTGTAGAGTTTGCATCAAGACTTGAGATCGAACCTGATGGTGCAATTCCGGCGATCGCTGGCAAGCCGCCGGTTCTGCTGGAGAACGAGACTCGGGAGGCTGGGTAACCGCAATGGGTATTGAATTCTTCAAAGGGTTCGGATCTGGCGCAAAGGCGGATCCCGAAAAAATACAAGAGATCGATCGAGGGTCGATCCTCGATGAAATCGAGTCGGTTGGTGCTGCATGGTTCTGGTCTACAGATTCAACCGGCAAGCTGTCCTATGTTTCAGAAGCGGCGACGGTTGAGCTGTGTGAAGATCCGCAGGATTTGCTCGGCATTCAACTTAGCGAGCTGTTTGTTCCCGAAGTCACAGACGGTGACGACCAGATCAATCGGCCATTGGCTTTTCAGCTTGGCGCCCGAACCAAAATTACGGACCTATCGGTTAGAGTAGAGACGTCAGTTATCAAAGCGGACAAGGGCCGCACTGATGTTTGGTGGTCAATATCTGGTCGGCCGTATTTCGATGCTGAAGGGGAATTTCGCGGTTATAGAGGCAGTGCTAAGGACATCACTGCAGAATTCGAGCGCCAACGTGACGCATCTCGGATGTCACAATATGACTCGCTAACCGGTCTTGCGAATCGGCACCGGATGAGCAAGCGCATCGATGCCACGTTGACGGCATTCAAAACGGCGCAAAGAAGCTTTGCTCTGCTGATGCTCGATCTGGATCGTTTCAAGCAAGTGAATGATACGCTTGGTCACCAGGCAGGCGACGAGTTGCTGAAACAGGTCGCGCAACGGCTTAAAAACTTGATTGGCGATCAGGGCGAAATTGGTCGTCTGGGTGGCGATGAATTTCAGATCATTTTGCCCGACAAAGATGATCGGGGCGAATTGGGAGATATGGCCAGTCGCATCGTTCAGATGGTTTCTCAGCCATATTCTATT
>CAKZSF010000169.1 GCA_937920575.1 uncultured Sphingomonadaceae bacterium
AACGAAAATGTTGAATCGCCCAAATTCAAATCTTTGATGTTTGAAGGCTCGAAAGTTCTTTAGCGTCAAGCTCGTGATCATGAGACATTTGCTCCCTGATAAGGATGCTGCCTCAATTCAATCAGTGACACAAGTGGTATAGCCTTAGACCAATATCAAACGGCTTTCGCTGATCGCAAGTATTAGACTACGAAGTACTCGCTGTCCTACACGCCCCAATCTGGCTTACTAACCCGGCTCCCCTCGCTTGATGAGCCTCAAGCGCCGGCGCGGGCGTCCGCCCGCTTAGGCTTCCGCGCTAACGCGCGACGGCCGGTTGGCCTTGCGGCTGCTTCGCATCCGATTCCAAGGAGCCAACCATGTCCCAAGTCACCCCCATCTCGCCCGACACCGCATTCTCCACAAACCGCGCTGCGCTGCGTCCGGCGCAGCAGGCGGAGTTTATTGAGCGGCTGGCTCGATCAGGAAACGTGCGCGAGGCGGCGAAGGCTTGCGGCATCTCCCGCGCGACGGTCTATCGGCTGAAGCGGGATGATTACCGGTTCGAGCAGCTCTGGAAATCAGCCTTGGTGATGGCGCGCGATTATGCGGAGCAGGTGCTGGCCGAGCGCGCGCTCAACGGGGTGGAGGAGGTGGTCTATTACCACGGCGAGGAAATCGCGACGCGGCGGCGCTATGACGCGCGGTTGCTGCTGGCGCATCTCGCGCGGCTCGACCGGCTGGCCGGCGATCCGTATCTGCAGACCGCGCTGTGCGATTTCGAGCACACGCTGAACGACCGGCGCGCGCAGGGGTGAGGTGGGCCGTGAGATTTTCCCCTCAGGACTGTGTCTCATGTGTCTCACATCGGGGTGTAAGGCTTTGTAATACCTACGCTTTACCCAATTCCACCGCGCCTGCTTCGGCCAATTCGGTGATGCGCGCCTCGTCCAGGCCCAGCCGGTCGCGCAGTATCTCTGCCGTGTGCTGGCACAGATCGGGCGCGGGCATGGTTGGCGGTGCGGGGACATGGCGCGATTGGTACGCGCTGGTCTCCATCCAGAAATCCATCGGCAGGCGAGGGTGCGTTTCCTTGCGGAAAAACCCGCGCTGCTGAAAATAGGCGAACTCCGGCATCTCTGCCACACGCAGCATTGCCGCGGCAGGGACTCCGGCGGATTGGAGCGTGGTCATCACCTCGCGCGGGTCGCGTGCGGCGCACCACTCCGCAAGCGGTGTGTCGCCGGTGACCGATGCGATGGCGGCTTCATCCGAGGCTGAGCGGATGGTGATGGTGCACCACTCGTCGTCGCCGGCGCAGGGGTACACCGTGCTGTCTTCGCGGTTCGCGGGCACGGGGATGGCGTGTCCGGCGCGTGAGAGCGCATCGGCGGCGATCTGGGCGCCAAACTGGCTGAGCATCACCTCGGCTTGGCTGATATCGACATCGCCGCCTTCGCCAGTCCGCTCTCGGCGATAGAGGAGGGCGAGTGTCGCGATCGCCCCGATCCGGCTGGCGGTGTGATCGGGGTAGACCGTGGAGGCATCGCACATGCTCTCGGGATCATCGGGGTAGCGCCATTGGCGGGAGAGGCCCGCCCAAGCGCGCACGAGCGGGCCATAGCCCTTGAGCTGCGACCACGGGCCGGTCTCTCCGAAGGCGGAGCTCTGGCCGACAATGATGCGCGGATTGATCGCCTTGAGCGAGGCGTAGTCGAAGCCAAGCGATTGGAGAACGCCGCCGCGGAAATTGGCGAGCAGGACGTCGCTTTGCTTCACCAGATCGCGCAGGATCGCCTTGCCGTCGTGGCTGCGCAAATTGAGACCGAGGCTGCGCTTGTTGCGGTGGCCAGTGACGAATGTGGGCGAGATGTCGAACTTGGTGGCGTTCTGCCGCATCCCATCGGGGAAGGATGAGCTCTCAATCTTGATCACATCCGCGCCAAGATCGGCAAGCAAGCGGCTGCCCTCTGCGCCAACGACGATAGCGCCGAGATCGAGCACTTTGAGATCGGCGAGAGGGAAGTCGGCATCGGCAGGGCGCGCTGGGGAGGGGAGAGGCGCTCGCTCAAGCCACTCGAGCTCGGGATCGAAATTTGGAATGTCGGATGTCGAGCCCATCCGCTGGCCGTCGACGAACGTCGTGCCGTTGGGGAAAGGGGCCGAAGCGCCGGAGGCGATCTCTACGTCGACAAATGTCTTGCGCGCCTGCATTTGCTCGGTCGCGATCGCGTCTTCAAATTCGAACACGCTGGCAAGCGGGATGCCCAGTTCGCGCGTCGTGGCCTCGATTTCCGCGCAGGTTTTGTCGGCGAAGAATGCAGCGAAGGCTGGTAACAAATCCGGCGAGCGGAAGCGTTCAATCATGCTGTTGAACAAGGGGTCAGCAAAGGCCTCTGGCGAGCCCATCCATGCAAACATCGCGTGCCAATGGCGTTTGGTCATTACGCACAAGCGCACCGTTCCGTCCTTGCACGGGATGAACGGATACATCATCCCGACCTTTGGGCGTCCGCGTGGCATCGTGGCGAGCGGACGTCCTGAAGTGGCGCTGCCCGAAAGGCCAAAGCCTGGGTCGAGAGCCTGGCTTGCGCCGTCAAGGATCGAGAAATCGATGGTGTCGCCGGTGCCTTTCGCTCGCGCCTCGTGCAGCGCAGCGAGCAGTGCAAACGCCGCCTGTGTTGCCGCGCAAGCATAAGCGAGTTGGCCAGGCGGCAGGAGCGGTGGCTTGTCCGGCAAGCCGGAGCGTGCGAGCTCACCCATCTGCGCGTGAAACACTGCGTCTGAACCCTGCCAATCGGAGAACTCATTGCCTTTACCGAATGGCGTGATGTGCAAGACGACGAGATTTGGGTGGGCTGTTGCCAACGCGCCCAGATCAAGCGCGCGATCATCGCTGACATAGGCATCGGCGCCAGCGAGCAAGTCCTCCAGACGGTTGGTTCCTGTCACTCGTTTGCCGCGATTGTTGGCGATCCAGTCGATTTCGCGTGGGTCGCTTGGCGTATCAATCCGCACCACGTCGGCACCCAGTTCGGCAAGATACCGTGTGGTTGCAGTCATTGGTCCGCGCACGTTTTCGAGAATGCGCATCCCTGCCAGTGGGCGGTCTGCCGATAAGGGGTGTCCGCTCACGCGATCAAGCCATTGAACCGCTCGAACGCTTCAGCGAAGCCTTCTTTGAAGTCTTGCACCACTGCCGTTGCAGAGCGTTCTTCCTGCACCAGGCCAACGCCTTGGCCGACGAAGTATGTTGCCATTTCCTGCGCCTTGGGATTGCCATTGATGGCAGCCTTATCAATGGCACGCAGCACTGGTTCGGATAGCAGCATCATGAACGGCATGGGCAGGGCATCTCGGCCCGCTTCTTCCCACTTGCTGTGCCAGCTCGATCGCAACTGGCGGCTGTACTTGCCGGTGCGGTGTTTCGAACGGATTGTGTCGCGCGAGGTTGCCTCGATCATTTTGCGGCGGAACACTTCGTTGGTTTCGGACTCGGCAGTCGCCAGCCAGACCGAGCCGCACCATGCGCCTTCTGCACCCATCGCCATCATACCCGCCATTTGCTGGCCGTTCATGATGCCACCGGCGGCGAGGACGGGAATATCTTTGCCAGCGTCTTGAATGGCCTGAACCACTTCGGGGATCAGCACGATGGTGGAGACTTCGCCGCAATGGCCCCCGCCTTCGCCGCCTTGGGCCACGATAATGTCGACGCCCGCATCGATTTGCTTGATCGCGTGCTCCTTTGCGCCGACCAAAGCTGCAACGGGAATGCCGTGCTTCTTGCCCGCCTCGATCATGCTGGGCGGGGCCGTGCCGAGCGCGTTGGCAATCAGGCGGACAGGGTGATTGAACGACACCTCAAGCAATTCCTCGCCTAGCGATGTGTTGGGCTTGCTTGCAGCGCTGCGCGGGTGCGTGTTGTCGGTTTTGACGCCGGCGTCTTCGAGGATCTGAACAGTAAAGTCGCGATATTCGGACGGGATGCGCGCGATGATCTCTTCTGTGCTGACGCTCTTGTCGACGGCTTGAACCTCGGGGATCAGCACATCGATGCCATAGGGCTTGCCATCGACATTGTCGTCGATCCAGGCGAGTTCCGCCTCCAGCTGCTCCGGAGAGAAGCTGACAGCCCCCAGCACGCCAAAACCGCCCGCGCGGCTGACTGCTGCGACAACGTCGCGGCAATGCGAAAAAGCGAAAAGAGGGAATTCGCATCCCACCATTTCGGTCATTTTGAATGGCATCGGCGAAATCCTCTCTTTGCGTGGTACTGTTGTTTAGTCGACGAAGTCGGTCACCCGCTCCACGATGATCGCCGGGGCCATACCGCCTGCAGCGCACATTGTGACGAGGCCATAGCGCTTTTCCTGACGCTCCAACTCGTCCACCATCGTGCCGACCAGCATCGCGCCGGTCCCGCCAATCGGGTGGCCGAGCGCAATCGCGCCGCCATTCACATTCACCTTGTCCCAATCGAGGCCCAGATCGCGCACGAATTTCGCCGCCACAACGGCAAACGCCTCGTTGATTTCGAACAGGTCGATATCGTCGATGGTCAGATTGGCCTTCTCCAGCACGCGCCTGGCAGCCGGAACAGGCGCGTTGAGCATCAGTGTGGGATCATCGCCCATATTGCAGAACGCCACGATGCGTGCGCGCGGTTTCAGGCCATTCTTCTGCGCATAGTCTTTCGACGTCACCAACACTCCGCCAGCGCCATCGACCACGCCAGAGCTATTGCCCGCATGGTGGAAGTGTTTGATATCCAGATCAGGGTATTTTTGATTGATCAGCTTGCGGAATGTTGTGCCGTTCTCATCAAGCGGCACGTCCGCGATTTTCGCGAAGCTTGCGTCCAGCTCGGCCAATCCTTCGCGAGTGGTTTGCGGACGGGGAAACTCTTCCTTGTCGAGAATGACATTGCCTTCGTCGTCGACGACCGGAACCAGTGATTTGTCAAAGCGCCCTTCCGCAATTGCGGTGGCGGCTTTTTGTTGGCTCATATAGCCGACTTCATCCAGCTCTTCGCGCGTGAAGCCTTCCATGCTGGCAATCGCGTCGCCGCACACGCCCTGATGCGATTGCGGGTGAACTTCCTGCAGTCGTTCGTTGTAGCTG
>CAKZSF010000170.1 GCA_937920575.1 uncultured Sphingomonadaceae bacterium
GGTCAGCAACAGCCCGTCAAAGCCAATTGCCTGACGGATGATTGTCTCGACCACATAGGGCGATTGCGTCGCAGGATGATCGGCATCCCAGGCTGTGAACCGAATATGCGCGCTCATCCCGATCTTGGCGTCTGACAGCGCGCGGAACGGGGCGATGTCCGTTTCGAGTTCTTCTGCCGTGGCGGTCACCACGGGCAATTCCTTATGGCTATCACACGTCGCGCGCCCGTGGCCCGGCATATGCTTCAGACAGCCCACAACACCCGCCCGTGCCAAACCATCCAGCAAAGCGCGCCCCAACGCGGCCACTTGCTGCGGATCAGAGCCAAGCGCACGATCACCGATCACCTCGTCTGTCTCGGCGCGTCGCACATCAAACGGCGCGTGATAGTCCACCGTAATGCCCATTTCGGCCAATTCCTGGCCCATCGCCTCAGCATTGGCGCGCACCGCCTCAATCGCGGAAGCAGGTGCGAGTTGATACAGGCGATCAAATGTCTCGCCAGACGGGTATGTGTTCCAAACAGGCGCTTGCATCCGCGCGACGCGACCGCCCTCTTGATCAATTGAGATCAGCAGTTTCTCGCGCCCGTGAATGCTGCGCAATTCATCGGTCAATGCACGCAGTTGATCGCGGCTTTCGCAATTGCGCAGAAACAAGATGTAGCCCGCTGGATCGCACTCACGGAAGAAGCTCCGCTCTGCGTCGGACAGCTGGGTTCCTGCAATGCCGAAAATCGCTGGCGTCATAAGCGAAAATTCGCAGGCTTCGCGGGGGAGCGCAAGTCGGTGAGGGCCCGGCTATGTGGGAAACCGGGCACAACTCACCGCATTTGCGTGCTCTATTTGACTTGGCAGCTACCGCCGGCTGATTTCAGCTTCGTGCAGAGGCTGTTCGCCGCAGACTGGCTGCCCGCAACCGCTTGCAAGCGATAGACTGTACCGATGTCGGCTTGGCCCTGAACGATGCGGTATTTGAAGCCCGACAACGCGCTGAACCGTCCGCTCAACTCTTTCCAGCCTTGCTCCGCCTTCGCGCGGCTTGAGTAAGCACCGACTTGAACCCCGACGCCGCCGCCGTTTGAGGCACTGCCAGAGGCTTGCTGCGAACCGGCGGAGGCATTGCTGCTGCCGCTGTTCGATCCGCTTTGTTCGGTATCAATACTTGGCCCTGCTCCGCTGCCATCGGCAATGCGGCCTTCGCTGCGCTGACCGGCAGCCACTCCGGGAGCAACCGCGCCTGTGCCAGCCACTTCGGCTCCACCGGGATCTTCGGGTTTCTCTTTGAACTCGCCAGGGTTTTCAATGGTGCTGCCATCAGCAACCATCGCGCTGTCCGGCGCGCGGTTGGTCGCGTACCAGATGCCGCCGACAATCGCGATCAGCGCGGCTAGACCCAGCAATGCGAACATCGCCAGACGGGTGCCATCGCTGCCCGTCTCTTCTTCGTAATCATCTGCCGATTCGAGCCATGGGAGACTTTCGTCTTCCTCAATCAACTCCAGCTCTTCTGCGTTCTCTTCGGCATCCCACGCGTCATCATCGCGCTCGCCGCCTTCCCAGGCTGACATCCCCGTCATTTCACAGCTCCTCGACCGCTTGAACACCCAATATGCCAAGCCCATTGCGCAAAACCTGCCCTATTTGGACGCTAAGGAAAAGCCTTGCGGCGCTAACTGCCCGATTTTGGGGCACAATGATCCGTTTTTCGGGGTCATCATTGCCCGCATTCCAGTAAGTATGGAAGGCAGAGGCGAGGTCTTGCAAGAAAAACGCGATGCGATGCGCTTCGCGCGCACGCGCCGCCGATTCCACCATGCGGGGGAATTGCGCGGCCTGTTTGATCATATCCAACTCTTGCCCGGTCAAATGCGATAGGTCGTCGGCTGATGGTGCCAAATCTTCATCCGCTGCCTTGCGCAAAGTCGATTGGATCCGTGCATGCGCATATTGGACGTAGAACACCGGATTGTCTTTCGATGTTTCGACCACTTTGGCGAAATCGAATTCCATCTGCGCGTCAGGTTTGCGGGTCAGCATAGTGAACCGCACCACATCCTTGCCGACTTCCTTCACCATGTCTTGAATGGTGATGAAATTGCCCGAGCGTTTGGACATTTTGAGCGGCTCGCCACCGCGCAACAGCTGCACCATTTGCACCAGCTTCACATCGAACGGGATCGCTTTGCCTTGTCCTTCTGACAAAGCGGCGACGGCGGCCTTAATCCGCTTCACCGTGCCTGCGTGATCCGCGCCCCAGATATCGATCAGCTCGTCTGCGGCCTCGGCCTTTTGCATGTGGTACGCCAGATCAGCGCCGAAATAGGTCCATTTCCCATCGGATTTCTTGATCGGACGGTCTTGATCATCGCCAAATTTGGTGGAGCGGAACAGCGGCAGTTCGACCGGCTCCCAATCCTCGGGCGGAGCCTTGCCCTTGGGCGCTTCCAACACGCCATCATAGACCAGATCATGCGCGCGCAGCCACGCCTCAGCCACTTCAGGCTTGCCGGCGGCTTGCAGCTCCGCTTCGGACGCGAAAATATCGTGATGAATGCCCAGCAGCGTGAGATCAGCCTTGATCAGCTCCATCATCGCAGCGACGGATGCCCCGCGAAACTCAATCAGCCATTCGCTTTCATCCGCGCCCACATATTGGTCGCCGAATTTGTCAGCCAGCGCCTGCCCGATGGGTTTGAGGTAATCGCCGGGATAGAGCCCTTCCGGGATCTCGCCGACGTCCTCGCCCAGCGCTTCGCGGTAACGGATATGCGCAGACCGGGCGAGCGTATCGACCTGACCGCCTGCATCATTGACGTAGTATTCGCGCGTGACGTCGTGGCCTGAAAACTCAAGCAATCCGGCCAACGCATCGCCGACAACCGCGCCGCGGCAGTGGCCCATATGCATCGGGCCGGTCGGGTTGGCAGAGACATATTCCACATTGACGCGCGTGCCCGCACCCATGGCTGAACGGCCATAGCCCTCGCCCAGAGTTGCGATGGCCAGCACCTCGTCGCGCCAGATTTGCTCATCCAGCCGTAGGTTGATGAAACCGGGTCCGGCGATTTCGGCAGACGTGACTGCGCTGTCGGCGCTGAGATGTTCGACCAACTGCTCAGCCAGAGCGCGCGGATTGGTCTTGGCTGGTTTCGCCAGCACCATCGCAGCATTGGTCGCAAGATCACCATGCGAGGGGTCGCGCGGCGGCTCCACGCTGACATTCTTGCGATCGAGATCAGCAGGCAAAGTGCCAGCGGTCACCATCGCATCCAGCGCGGCGTCAATTTTGGCCGCAAAGGCCGAGTAAATCGTGTGCTTATCAGACATAGCAAGCGCCGTTAGCGGGTTTGTCGCCCGTGTGAAACCCGCCGCGTGTGCCCAATCAGTGCGGGCTTAGCGTGTCGCGTTGTATGCCAGCTGGTCTTGCGACAGCTGAAAACCAATCAACACTTCAAAGCTGGCCTGCTGAACGGCGGCTCTCACCTCTGGCCGGGCGAGTGGATCAATCGCGGCGTCAGCGTCACCAGCCTTGCGGCGGCGCGTGATCAAACGACGGATATCATCCGGCAAAGTAGCCGCTTCCTTGTCGACATAGGCAGCGCCTTGGCCGCTCACTTGCGCACGTTCCTGACCATCTGCAAAGTTGAGCGTCACACTGCCCACGCGTTTGGAAATGATCGCACGGCCACCGCGAACCACTGTCACGAAGTACGGCAATTGCACCTGACGTGCACCGCGCACATCCGCGCGCCGCGCCAACACATCAAAGGATGAGGCCGAATAGACCTGCGCACCCGATTCGTCGCATGTTGTGTTGACGTTGGTCAACGAAGCGGTGACATCGATATTGCTTGCATCGCGCGAGCCTGCGGTGCGGAACAGCGTTACGTCGCCCGTGTAATCAGGAACGCCCACAGCCGGGCAGGTTGAACGGAATGCCGTGACGCCCACGCCCTGATCAACCACCAGATCCCCGCTGGAGCGGCACCCTGTCAAAACAGCGGCGCCCAAAACCATTGCCATTACGGGTTTGCCAAATTTCATCGATCGTCCTCGTCCAGAATTTATGCAGCCCTTACAAGTGGCCGCGCGCAAGGGCAATCGCCTTGGCAGAATATCCTGCATGTTCCAATTTGAAGCTTCAGGCCTATCTGAGGCCTTCCACACTGCACCCATCCCAGCTAAAGCTTGCCATATGAACGCACCCTTTCAACAGTCCCAGCAAGGCGATCTTCCCCCCTTGCAAGTCCTGATCGCCGCCCCTCGCGGCTTTTGCGCGGGCGTGGACCGCGCGATCGAAATCGTCGAGCGTGCGCTCGAAAAATACGGCGCGCCCGTCTATGTTCGTCACGAAATCGTGCACAACAAATTCGTCGTCGACAGCCTGAAAGCCAAAGGTGCAGTGTTCGTTGAGGAAGTCAGCGAAGTGCCTGATGACGTGCCGGTCGTGTTCAGCGCGCATGGCGTGCCCAAATCGGTGCCGGCAGAAGCGGAAGATCGTGGGCTCGACTATCTCGATGCCACCTGCCCGCTGGTCAGCAAAGTTCACCGCCAGGCCGAACGTCAGCTGGAGAAGGGGCGGCACATTATTTTTGTCGGCCATGCCGGCCATCCCGAAGTCATCGGCACTTTCGGCCAAGTGCCCGAGGGCAATATGACACTGGTGGAAACAGTAGAGGATGTTGCCGCGCTGGATTTGGCGTCCGATACTCCCCTCGCCTTTCTGACCCAAACCACCCTGTCGGTGGACGACACGGCGGAAATTATCGCGGCACTGAAAGTTCGCTTCCCCGCGATCGCCGGGCCAAAAGCAGAAGATATTTGCTATGCCACCTCCAATCGACAGGCTGCTGTGAAAGCGATGGCGGCCGGTTGCGATCTGGTGCTGGTGATCGGCGCGCCAAACTCTTCCAATTCACTGCGACTGGTCGAGGTCGCTGAACGCTGCGGCACCACATCTAAACTCATTCAGCGCGGTGACGAGATTGACCCTGCATGGCTGGAAGGTGTCGGCACAGTGGGCTTAACTGCGGGCGCATCTGCCCCGGAAATGCTGGTCCGCGAAGTGATCGCAGCGTTGAGCCAGTGGCGCAAGGTTGAAGAAACACCAATCGTGACGGCCGAGGAAAAGATGGTCTTCAAACTGCCTCGCCAATTGGTCGATTGAGACTGAGCCTTGGCGGTCTACACGCATCTTTCCGCCGAGACTTTGGCAGAACTGATCGGCCATTATGACATTGGCGAGCTGGTCTCGGCCAAGGGAATCGCCGAAGGTGTTTCGAATTCAAACTGGCTGCTCGAGACTGCGGGCGGCGCGGACGAGACGACACGCTATATCCTGACAATGTATGAGCGGCGGATCGATCTGGATGAGCTGCCCTTCTTTCTGAGCTTGCTTGATCATCTCTCGGCCAAGGGCACACCGGTGCCGCGCACCATTCATGACCGCGCGGGCAATGCT
>CAKZSF010000171.1 GCA_937920575.1 uncultured Sphingomonadaceae bacterium
CGGCCAAGTCCCCTCCTGCAACATCAGTATCTCGCCATTCTCAATGCGATAATCGAGCATTCCGTCAAAGACCTCGATGCCCGGATTGATCGATTGAACGGCGATCTGCTGGTCTGGCGGGGTCGTAAAATTCAGCAAGTCAGTGAACACAATCTCGCCGGCGAGGCCTTTCGCTGGGCCAAACGGAGCAGCCAGATTGAGCTCTGCCGTGGCGAAACGCCCTGAGCTGGTGACATTCCCATCAGGCATCCAGTCAATCCGCCCCGTGCCGGAAATTGCCCCTTCAACATTGGCGACAACACCCAAAGTAAGCTCGGTCAGATCGTCTGGTTGCAAATTGTCATCAAAAGTCAGCCCATCGACCTGCAAATCGGCAAAGCCGAAGCCCGAAGCGATGTTGTGCACAACACTGGCGTTGAGAACCGCCTCTTGTGACCTTGGCGCAAACATCGGCGCACGGCCTTCGATCAGGTCACCATTCCAAACCAACGCGGCTGTCCGACCAAAGAGCGGCTTGAACCGATCGATCTCAGCGCGATCCTCCAGTCTAAAATCACCATTGAAGACGTTGAGTATGCCGCCGGCAAATGTGAATTCTCCGGCTGCATCCAGAATATCGAGTGGCACCGGGGTGATCATCACATCGGCGTCCGCAAAACTGCCCGTGATCGTATCCCCCAACTGTGCATTGACCTCCGCAAAAGTCATTCGGGTGAGCCCCGAACCACGGCCTACCTCGACCTCCACGTCACTCAAGTTCGCGGCGCCATTGCCACCTAGCCCTGCGGATAGGTTGGCCCAAGTAATACGCGCAGCGCTGCTGCCTCTGCCAAGTGTGAGACCTGAATTGGGCATGCGAACATTGCCGGCCGCGTCGATGCTGGCGCGCGGGCTATCAAACGCAAAAGTTTGCCCGGCGTAGCGCCCGGAGGCGCGCAATCCGCTTGCTGAACCGGCAAATTCACCGGACGCGGAATTGTAGCTCACCGAAAGGTCTGAACTGTCGAACGCGAATGTTTCTTCGCCGTAGCTGCCTGCCAACGCCGCCTGCGGAATTCTCGCGGCTACACGCAAACCTTGCGCGTCATTCTGCACGATCGATCCGCCGGATCCGGGGCAAATACGCAAGCGGCGATTGGCGAGCGCAAGGTCGGCATATTGGAGACGGTCAAAGGTAAAGTTGGTGCAGTCACTCCAAAGAGACAAAGCCCCACCTGCAGATATCCGCCCGGAAACCGGCGCACTCAAATTCGCGATCTCTCCGTCAGGTATCGGGCCTGTTGCGCGCGCTTGCCCGGCAAAACGGATCGATCCGTCTCTGGCAAGCACGAGCTCCATTTCAGGCATCGCGACGGCGCTGTCACCACTACGGTATTCACGCATTGCAAAATCGAGCAGCGTGTTACCGCCATCCAGGTCGAACCGTCCCAACGCTTCGGGCAAACCAGCGCCACCACTCACGAAATTACCGGTAATTCGCGGCGCTTGGCTACCTCGAAAGGCCACCTGCAATCGTGACGCGTCAAGCAACGCTGTTCCATTGCTCTTGCGCAGTTGGGCCTGCGGGATCAGCAGGCTCATACCCTCTGAACCGGAGCGCCAAAGAATATCAGCGGCGAGCTCACTTCCCGGCAATTCGCGGCGGAGCGCCGATCTTAGTTTGGTAAGCAGTGGCGCTACGAGCGTACCTTCTGACGATTGGACAAACCCCGCAAGTTGGCGATCCAATCCGTTGCCAGGGCGCACATCTTCGCCTGTCAACGAAGCGCGAGTCTCAATTTTGCTAAAGCCATCCGAAGCGCGAAAATCTCCAACCAGCCCCAAATTGGCCAGCGAAATCTGCTCAGCCGACAACCGCTGCCCGGTCAGATCATAGTCTGCGATCAACAAACCCTCTTTCCAGCTAACATCGCTGGTGCCTGCCACGCTTTCGAGCCGGGTGCTGGCCAAAGAGGCAGCTCCCGCTTCCAGTTCTAGCTTAGCATCAAACACGGCCATCAGCCGGTCCGTGGTGCCGTCGACCGAAATCTGCATCGATTTCACTTGAGCGCCATTGTCGCATTCGGTGGAGGCAATTTTAAGGGGTCCCCTCAAACGGGGGATTTCCGCATCGATCGACAACAGCCCCAAGAACGTGGCTTCGCTTGCCGTGCAGCCCGAGGCAGCAATCTCGGGGGAACTGGCAGCAAGTTGCGCCTGAAACCCACCCCGCATGTGGCCATTGCTATCGAAACTCAGCCCAACGTCGCCCAACTCGCTCTCAATCAGGCCTCGGCCGTCACGAACTTCCAACGCCAAATCGGGAAACTCAAATGGCTGATCACTCTCTCCAAAGATGATCCTATCCAATTCACCGAACGAGAACGCGCCATCCTGATAACTGCCGTAGACGATTGGTCGGTCCAGTATGATCCGATCAACAATCGAGCTCGTCAAAGTGGGCTTCAAAACAACTTCCAAACGATCCACGGTCAGATCCGGGCGTTGGGGGTTGCCGATTACGAGATTTCTCAGAATTTGCGACTGCGGACCGATCTTTTCGATGTCGTAGCTGGCTTCCAAACCGAGCTCTTCAAGCTGCCGGTCAATTTGGCGCGTGGCGATGGCATCGCGATTCAGCCAACTGATAAACGATGCAACCAACACAATACCAAGCAGCGCCAAACCCAATCGACGCCACCTTCGTTTGCGAACCCGCTTTTCCACCGATGTTTCGGCTGGTACCGCGACCCCTTGCTGCTCTGACTGATCAGCTGAGCTCATAGGCGTGACCCTTGCGCGGAAGTTTCACAAAGGCAATGCTTTAACGACGAAGGGATGCAAAACGAGGATGTCTTGGCGTCAGAGGTCAAAGTGAGCGACGACAAATTGGGCCATCGCAGCCGTTTGCGCGCGCGATTGCTCCGGGGCGGAGACGAGGCGCTCGCAGATTATGAAGTGATCGAATATCTGCTCTACGGGTCCCGTCCGCGCGGCGATACGAAGCCCATTGCTAAAGCGTTGTTGCATCGCTTTGGATCCCTAGCCGCCGTCCTCAATGCCGATTCCAAAGCATTGCAGGAAGTTAATGGGATGGGCGAAACAAGCGTCGCCTCGCTCAAAATCGCAGCACTGGCAGCACGGCGTATGGCTCGCAACGAAGTGAGCGAGAAGCCGGTGCTGGCCAGTTGGCAAGCTCTGTTGGATTACCTGACCATCGATATGGCGCATCTCACGGTGGAGCGCGTGCGAGTGCTTTACCTCAACACGCAAAACCGATTGATCCTCGATCATCATGTGACGGATGGATCAATTGACGAAGCCGCGATCCACCCACGCGAAGTGATCCGCAAGGCGTTGGACATCGGCGCTACGGCGCTGATTCTGGTGCATAACCACCCAAGCGGCTCACCAGAGCCAAGCAGAGCCGACATTCACATCACAAAACGGATCGCAGAGGCTGGCAGTTTGTTGGGCATCACCGTCCATGATCACGTGATCATCGGCCGCGAGGGCCACGTATCACTCCGCGCGAAAGGCCTGATCTGACCACCGCAATGGTTTTTCAGTCGCTACTACTTCGGCGTAATCCCATGGAAGGTGTAACGCGTGGCGATCTCTGGTGAAATGCGCAGCGCAATGTCGATCTGTTCTTGCCCCTTGCGATCACCCTGTTCGAGCATGATCACGCCCTTGAGGTAGCGCGAGGCCGCTAGGCTGGGATCAATTTCAAGCGCTGAATCGAGGTCAGCCAACGCAGCTTCGAAATCGCCCAGACGATAGTGCATCATCGCACGACTATCGAGCGCGTTGGCCGGATAGTCCGCCCGCTCGACCGCTCTGGTGCATTGATCCACCGCTGTATCCAACGCCACTTTAAACAGCCCACGGAACCAGCAATCGCTGTTGAGCAAAGAGGGATCTTGCTGCTTGCGTTCCACCTCGGCTGCAATGAGGCTGTGGGCCTCCAAAGGATCACCGCCAGCAATCGCCGACACGGTTGCTTTCGCATCAGCAAAATTGCCCTGATCGTCCTCACCGATGGGGAGCAATTCCAACAGCTCCTGCGCCTCGTCAGCCTTGCCGTTATAGGCTTGCCAACGGGCCAGCCAGAACGCTGTGTCGTTGTCGAGTTCCAGATCATAGGCGGTCTGCAAATCAGCCAAAGCCTCATCAACATTGCCTAACGAATAATGGATAGAGGCGCGTTGTTCGTACAGTTTCGCGCTTGGTTCCTCTTCCATCAGTGTGTTGAAGTCGGCCAAGGCCGCTTCGAAGTCATAGACACGCTTGAAGAAATTGGCTCTCGCTCGCAGCGGGCCAAAATCATCCTCTTCGGCATAGTCGATTGCAGCCTGATATCCCTTGACCAGAGGAGCAATCGCCTTGTCACGCTGTTTGGTTGTCATGTCCCAGCGCCAGGAGATATCCTTCGGAGCCAGCAGCTTCAGCTTCTCGGTCGAATGCTTCAGGCTCGCGCGCTTTTCCTTATTGATATCAGCAGCAGCGATCTCTCCCAGCCGCTGAACCATGTCGACTCTGCCCGTGTACTGCCCGTTCGCAAAACTCATCTTGCGCGCCACTGT
>CAKZSF010000172.1 GCA_937920575.1 uncultured Sphingomonadaceae bacterium
CACCCGCAGCGTCTGCAACAGGATCAACAAATCCAGAAACGGCGTATAATTCTTCGCGTAATAGAGGTCATATTCCAACTTGCAGCGGGAATCCTCGATCGACGCGCCATAAGGGTAGTTGATCTGTGCCCAGCCCGTAATACCAGGCTTCACCATGTGCCGCTCTGCATAATATGGGATCTTGTCATCAAGATCGGCGACGAATTGCGGGCGCTCAGGTCTTGGGCCGACAAAACTCATCTCGCCCTTCAGCACGCTCCAGGCCTGTGGCAGTTCATCGATCCGTGTCTTGCGAATGAATTTGCCTACGCGCGTCACCCGCGGGTCATTCTTTTGCGCCCATTGCGCGCCTTCCTTCTCCGCATCGGTACCCATTGAGCGGAGCTTGATCACATCAAACTCTTGCCCGAACAGTCCAACACGCGGTTGGCGGAAGAATGCTGGCCCTTTGCTGTCAATCTTCACGGCAATCGCGAACAGCAGGATAAACGGGAATGTCAGCAACAACAGAATAAGGCTGGCGATAATGTCGAACAGCCGCTTTGCAGCAGACGACACGATCCGTCCCGAAGAAAAGCCGTCGGAGAAAATCAACCAGCTGGGGTTGAGCGTATCGAGATCAACCCGGCCAGTTTCGCGTTCCATAAAGCTTGAGAAATCATTCACATGCACGCCGGTCGTCTTGATCCGAACCAGATCTTTGAGCGGTAGCGAGTTGCGCCGTTCTTCCAGCGCGAGAACAACTTCGCTCGCCCCGAGATTTTCCACAAAGCGAGTCATGTTGTGAATTGCACCGCGCGGAATGGCTTCTTCAACCACGGGCGCGCCTTCATTCATCGTGATGAATGCGACGATCACAAACCCGCTTTCCTCACGCTCACTAAGCGCGCGCAAACGTTGAGCGCGGTTGCCCGATCCCAAAACGATAACCCGGCGGCGAAACGCGTTCGCCCCCAGCAAGCTTCCGACAATCAAACGATTCAGCGTGAGAATGACAATCGTGATTCCCATCGAATAGAGGAGCGTGGACCTCCAGAACGTCTGGTCTTGCGCAATAAAGCTGAGCACCGAAATCGCAAGCACAGCCAGACTTACTGCGACCAGTAGACGAGCGACGGCGAAACGCATTGAACGCAACGCATCGGCGCCATAGACCCCGACGGAAATCATCGCTGTCAGTACAACCACCGCGAAAAATGTCATCGCTGGCAGGCGTTCGCCCACTGGCCCAATTTCGATACCGATTTGGCCAGCGCGCAACTGCCACGCCACCTCACCCGCGCCAATCACAAGGACGAGATCAATCAGGCCAAGCAGCAGGACGGCATGCGGCACATAATGTTTAAACAATCGGATCATTGGGCCCACTCGGCTCCCTTGGAGGTTTCGTGAGTTTGCCCTTAAATCCTATTCATGAAATGTCGGTAAACTTTACAGTTATTACTGGCGTCAAGCTCGCACGCCAAAAATCAAGCGTGCCTAGCGACCCTGGTTAAGATCAATTTTACCAAACCGCTCACGCAAGCCTTAACCCGGGGCGGCTATTCAGATCGGGTGATACGCAAGAAGAACACAATTCCGGTCAGTGCGAAGATGTACAAACATTTCGCCGTCGTCACAGTCTTGCTGACTGCGACGCTGGCCATTTTTGCGTCGGGTGAGAATGACCGCAATGAACGCGAAGCGCTGGAAGCGGAAAGCAATCGGATCGCGACGATTGATAACAAGGTGGAGCAAACCCCAACCCTTGCGATGACCACCGACGCGAAGCGCAAAAATCAAAGCCGAAGCCGATCTTCCTCCAGCCATTCTATCAGCGCCGGATATGGTGTGCCAATGGATCAGGTTGGATCAGAAATTCAGGATATGCGCGGGGCGGATTGGACCGAAGAAATGCTGCGGCCGCAAATCATCACCAGCAACATACCTGCAGGCATCTCACCAGAAGTGTGGGCTGACTTATCCGAGGCACAGAAGGAAGAAGCGCGACGCGTCTTTGGGGCGTCCAATCAGCTGTCTCCAGAAGAGCAGATGAAGCGCCAGAAAGAACTGGTCGCCGCATCCGCGATTCGCGCACGCCGTTAAACCAATGCTAGCGCCATATCCTGAGGATAGAGCCTAGCTTTCCTGAAAAAGCTGAATGGCAGCGCCGGCCAGTCCCTCTGCGCCTGTTGCAATCACTTTCTCCGCATCGGGCGCCCAGAAAGGGCTATGAAGCGACGGCAATTTGCCTTCACCCCGTTGAGCCGCATCAAACTCGTCTTGCGGTACTCCGCCGATCCAGAAGATCAGGGATTGCACACCCGCCGTGTCAGCGCGGTGGAACTGGCCGAAATCCTCGCCGCCCATTACCGATGGCACTTGCAAAACTCGCTTTTCTCCAAATCGTTCGCGGAAACCTGACATGACTTTCTCGGTCAATTCGGGCGAGTTGAACGTTGACGGTGTGTATGGCTCGACCACGGTCACGGTTGGCATGCGATCTTCTGGCATGCCCGCCGCCATAGCCTCACCTTTCGCAACCCGTGCGATACCATCCAGCAGCAGCTTGCGCGATTCGTCGCTGTAGGAACGCACTGTAAGCTGCAATTTAGCTTCGTCAGAAATGATGTTGTGCTTGGCACCCGCATGGAAACTGCCAACAGTGATCACTGCTGGGTCAAGCGGGCTGCTTTCACGACTAACCAAGGTTTGGAGTTTCATCACAATCGCGCTGGCCAGAACAATTGGGTCCTTGGTCGTGTGGGGATAGGCGCCATGGCCCCCAACACCCGGCACAGTGATATCGACTGAATCGACATTTGCGAGCGCATAGCCCGGTGAATAGCCAATCATACCCGCTGGGAACTGTGCCGCATCATGGAACGCGAGAACCACGTCGGGCTTGGGAAACTTCTCAAACAAGCCATCCTCGAGCATGGCCAGCGCACCCAGACCCAGCTCTTCCGCTGGCTGTGCGATCATCACCAGCGTACCGCTCCATTGATCCTTGTTGGCGGCAAGCAGACGTGCCGCGCCAACCCAACCCGCCATATGCGTATCATGGCCGCATGCATGCATCACGCCGCTCTCAACACCGGACGCAGGCACAGCGCGTTGTTTGGATGCGAATGACAGTCCGGTCTGTTCCTCGACAGGCAGACCATCCATATCCGCCCGCAGCATAACCGTTGGCCCGTCGCCGTTCTTCATCACGGCCACCACGCCGGTCTGGCCGACTTTCTCGGTCACTTCAAAACCCAGCGCGCGCATCTCGCGTGCCATTACCGCCGCCGTGCGCGTTTCTTGAAAGCTCAGCTCTGGGTTTTCGTGGAGATCGCGATAGAGCTCCATCAACTCTGGCATTTCCTTGGCGAGATCCTCGCGCAATTCATTGGCGGATACAGGAGCGGCGAGCGATGCGGCCATAATGGCGGCGAACAGTGTGCGTTTGATCATGCATGGCAGTGTAGCGCGATTGGCCGCGTTGCCAAGAGCCGCCGCGCAGCTTGGCTACATTCCGTAGAAATAGACCAGCAGCGTAGAGAGCGTTGCAACCATAAGCAAAACGAGCGGAATGCCAGTCCGCAGATAATCAGCAAATTTGTAGTCGCCCTCGGCCATGATCAGCATGTTCGTTTGATAGGCAATCGGCGTGGCGTAACACAGGTTGCAGCCGAACAAGACCGCGAGGATCAGTGGTTCTTGGGGCAGATTGAGTTCAACCGCGATGTTGAACGCAATGGGCGTACCCACTGTCGCCGCCGTAGCGTTTGAGGCGAAATTGGTCAGCAAAGTCACGAACAGCATAATCGCAGCCAGAACGCCCGCAGCCGGCAAGTTACCCAGCCCCAAGGCCAACAATTGCCCCAACCACTCCGCCGCGCCGCTTTCCAGAACCACGCGGCCAATCGCAATACTCGCGGCAACCAGTACAATGACTTTACCCGATAGTGCCCGGCCCACGCGGTCAAACTTTACACAACCGGTCACAAACATCAGGATTGCACCGGCCAGCGCGGAAATTGCTATCGGAACTTTACCGATAAAGGGAATGCCGACCGATGCGGTGAAGATCGAGAAGAACATGATCGCTGCAGCCAGCCAAGCCTTGCTGCGCCGGGGCAATTCCCGAGCACCATCCAGCATCAGCAGACTGTCGTTTTGCGCGAATTCCTGCAGATTGGGCATCAGCCCCATCACCAACAGCACATCGCCCTCTTTCATGCGAATATCGCCGCGCACATCACGCAACTCTTGCTGAATTAGGCGCTTTTGCTTGTGAATTCCGAGCACCGCCACCCCATGCAAGTCGGCTATTCCCGAAGTTGCCAGCGTTCGGCCAATCAAGCGAGAATCCGACGTGATCGCCATTTCGGAGACGACCACATCCTCAGACTCGCTCACAGAGTTACGGCCGATCCGATCAATAACCCAAGCCGGCGCAATCCCGCCCTTCAACTGACGCACCGCTTCCTCAAACCCCTCATGGGTTCCGGACACTTTCAAAGTCTGACCTGTGACAAGTTCGCCTTCTGGCCGGTCGTCAAAATTGAAGGAGCCCGGCAATTGCTTCTCGACCTCCGCAATTGTCTTGCCAAGGAACGGGCTGGCCGCACCGACGCGTAGCTTGGTTGAAAACCGGCGTTGCTCAGGAAGCTCAACCGAATTGTCGCCGAGCAGGCGCGGCATCACCAACCACAGATATGGCAGTGCCACGCAAGATGCGATCAGAACGATTTTGGTGAAGTGGAACACGCCCATATCGGGCATGCCCAAATCCTTGGCGATCGATACGACCAGAATGTTGGTCGACGTACCAATTGTGGTGGCCATTCCGCCGATCAATACGGCAGCATTGAGCGGAATCAATGTCTTGGAAGCAGGCATAGCCCCGCGTGATGCAAGCGCCACGAATATCGGCAGCAACAGCACCAGAACCGGCGTATCATTGACAACCATCGAGAGGAAAAAGGCAATCAGCAAAGAGACCAGCAGGCCCACTTGCAGATTGAATTTCCAAACTCGTTCCAGAACGCGTGCGGCAGGCTCCAAAGCGCCAGTCACAACCAGCCCTCTGCCCATAATCATCAGCGCGCAAATCGTGATCAGCGCGTAATGCCCAAACCCGCCAAAAGCGATGCTCAGACCATCCGTCGGCGTGGCATGAGGCAATGGGAAAAAGTACAGACCCACCGCAATCACCGCGATGGTCATCAACGAGACGATCTCCACCGATAATTTGCCGCGGGCAAAGGCCACGAACATCGAAACGGTCACAACCAGAGCCGCAATCGCGTGATAGGATGGCAATTCAATCATTGAAGGGTGACTTCCCAAA
>CAKZSF010000173.1 GCA_937920575.1 uncultured Sphingomonadaceae bacterium
CGCAGCGCCAGCAACGTGTTCTTTATCGATGATATAGCCGGTCATCACCAATCGGCGGCGCAGGATGTTCCGCATACGGTTCGCTTGCATCTATGCGGAGAACCGGAGCTCGCGCCGCATATTGAATGCGGGCATAAGGCCGGTCATGCCGATGCGCGCATAGACAATTGGGCTGAGGCGCTGCCATGGCTGACGGCGCGGCTGGAGGAGATAGGCTGATGAGCATTGCAGAACGACTGATCGAAATGGGGCTAACGCTGCCCAAACCCGCCGCACCCGTGGCGAGCTATGTGCCAGTGGTGACGGCTGGCGGCTTCGCACATGTTTCGGGTCAATTGCCGTTCATTGACGGGGAATTGGTTACCGGTAGGCTGGGCGCAGATGTGGGTATGGAGCGCGGTCAGCAAGCCGCGCGGGCTTGCGGTTTGATGATCCTCGCGCAACTTGATGCAGAACTTGGCTCTCTGGATGCGGTGGAGCGGATCGTTAAGCTGGGTGTGTTTGTGTGCAGCGACGCGCATTTCCGCGATCAACCCAAGGTGGCCAATGGCGCGAGCGATTTGATGGCCGAAGTGTTCGGCGATGCGGGCAAGCACGCGCGCAGCGCAGTCGGCGTTCCAGAATTGCCCTTGGGCGCGGCGGTCGAAGTGGATGCGATCGTTGCGGTGAAGGGCTAGCGCGCTTTGTTCGGCTGGCTTGATGATCTTCGCGCACCGGCGCCGGACGCTGACCGTGTTGGTTGGCTGGGTGAGCACGTCTATGCGCATCGCGGCTTGCACGATGGGGGCGAGCTGGTCGAGAATTCCACCCCCGCCTTTGCCGAGGCGATTGCGCGGGGCATGGGCATTGAATGCGACGTGCAGCTGACCGGCGACAGCAAAGCTGCGGTGTTCCATGATTGGGATCTTGAGCGGCTGACAGCTTCCGACGGCGCGGTTGCGCGCCGCAATCTCGCTGATCTGAAACAGATTAAACTCAATGGCAGCGCCGCTTGCATTGGCAGTCTTCAGGATCTGCTTGTGCAGGTCAAAGGTCGCGTGCCGCTGCTGATCGAAGTCAAATCGCGGAGCGATCACAAGGTGCGTTCGCTGTGTCTTGCTGTGCGCCGCGCGCTGGAGGGGTATGGCGGGCCGCATGCAGTGATGAGCTTCGATCCTGCTGTACCCGAATGGTTCGCGAAAAACGCGCCGGGCACGGTGCGCGGGCTGGTGGTGACAGAAGAGGATGCCGGCGGATTGCTGGGCCGATGGGGCCGACACCGCGATCTGTGGCGCGCGCAGCCTGATTTTCTCGCTTACGACGTGCGCGATTTGCCGAGTAGATTTGCCGCCAAGCAGCGCGCTCGTGGGTTGCCGGTGCTCACCTGGACAGTGCGCTCGCCGGAGCTGGCCGAGATTGCGAGCGAACACGCAGATGCGCCAATTGCCGAGGGTGACGGGCTCGCAACCGCCTAATTCTGGCTCAATTGACCAATCGGATTGAAACCTTCGCATGGGTCGAGGCGTTGGCTATCTAGAAACTATGGCTGATTCGTCTTTCAAAGCGCGTTTATCGCCGTCAATCGGCGCATTGCCTGCCGATCAGTGGGACGCGCTAGCGGGCGATGACAATCCCTTCGTCAGCTACGCTTTTCTAACCGCGCTGGAGGATTCGGGCAGCGTTGGCTCAGGCACTGGCTGGAGCCCTGCGCCGATTGTGATCGAGGATGAGGCGGGCTCGCTGGTGGCAGCTATGCCCTGCTACGCCAAAGGGCACAGCCAGGGCGAGTATGTGTTCGATCATGCCTGGGCCGATGCGTGGCACCGCGCGGGGCAAAATTACTATCCAAAGTTGCAAATCAGTGTGCCGTTCACGCCCGCAACGGGGCCGCGTATGCTGCTGTCGGCCGATTTGTGGGCCGAGCCCTTGTTGCGCGCGGCCGAGCAGATTTGCAGCGCGAACGAATTCTCCTCTGCCCATGCGACTTTTATCGAGCCAGACCAGTTGCCGCTGTTCGAGAAGGCTGGTTGGATGGCGCGCAGCGATATCCAGTTCCATTGGCACAACCGCGGCTTTGGGAGTTTCGATGAATTTCTGGATGCGCTCTCGTCGCGCAAACGCAAAAATTTGCGCAAGGAACGCGCCAAGGCGCAGGATGGCGTCAGCATCCGGCACTTTCGGGGAAGCGAGATAAAGCCAGAGCATTGGGATGCGTTCTGGGTGTTCTATCAGGATACGGGCGCGCGCAAATGGGGGACACCCTATTTGACGCGCGAGGCGTTCGATCTGATGAGCGAGCGCATGGGTGAGCAAATGCTGCTCGTGCTGGCGTTCATGGACGACGTGCCGATTGCCGGCGCGCTCAATTTCGTCGGTGGATCGGCGATCTATGGCCGGTATTGGGGCTGCAGCGTGGACAAGCCATTTCTGCATTTCGAGCTGTGCTATTATCAAGCGATCGATCTCGCGATCGAATTGGGTTTGGACCGCGTTGAGGCGGGCGCACAGGGGGGACACAAGCTGGCCCGAGGATACGAGCCCGTCAAAACATGGTCAGCGCATTGGATTGCCGATCCTGGTTTTCGGGCAGCGGTGGCCGATTTCCTTGAACGCGAAGCGCAAGGTGTTTCAGCCGACCAGATGTTCCTTGATCAGCGCACCCCTTTTAAAAAGGGTTAGGCAGCACGGCGTGCGTTTTCACTGAGCCACTGGCGTGCGCGGCGTTGTGCCTCTGCAATTTCGCGAGCGGTCATTTCTTCGCTTATGTCTGCACGGCACCACGATGCTTCTTCGTGACCTTTCGCGGCGGCGAGATTGAACCATTTGTGCGCTTCGATCAGATCGCAATTCACGCCATGGCTACCGGTCGAGTAGACCACGCCCAAATCGTAAAGAGCGACATCGTCGCCCTGCGCTGCGGCGGCCAAGCATGTGGCGACCAACATGTCTCCGCTTGTGTTGGCGGTGGTGGCCTCTTGCCCCTCGGTAAAATCAACCAGTTTCATCATTCTCGTCCCGTTGCAGCGACATCATGTTCGCCTGTGAGAAAGAATGTGAAAGGAGATGGTCACCAAAAGGTTAACACAGTTGTAAATTGTTTTGGCGATCTGGGTAGCGCGGCTGGCCAAATGCTAACGGACTTGCAGAACTCTGTGCGCAAATTTGCAACTGCCCGATTGCGCCTTGTGCTGAAAACATGGTCTGCCTATACGCCCGCCAACGGAGCGGGACAGGGCGGTTCATCGTGCCGTTTCGCGATGCATAGTTCTCTATCGTGAGAGCTGGGTTTTGAATGCGGAGAATGGCCGAAATGCCACCGGCAAAAACGGGAAAAGATGCTGCGAAGCCTTCATCGAAGGCCAAGAGTGCGGTGGATTATGTGCCGTCCGATAACGAAGAATATATGAGCGAGAAACAGCTCGAGTTCTTCCGCGGCGAATTGAACAATTGGAAAAAGTCGATCCTCGATGATTCAGAGGATACTCTGCAATCGCTGCAGGAAGGGCCGCTGCGCGAGCCTGATCTCAATGACCGCGCCTCTAGCGAGACCGATTGGAGCCTGGAATTGCGCACACGCGATCGTCAGCGCAAATTGATTTCCAAGATCGACAGCGCGCTGCGCAAGATCGATCAGGGTGAATATGGCTATTGCGACGTAACCGGCGATCCGATCGGCCTGAAGCGTTTGATAGCGCGTCCCATTGCGACGATGACGCTAGAAGCTCAAGAAGCGCATGAGCGCAAAGAGAAAATCAGCCGCGACGACTAACTTGCCAATCGCATCTGCTGCTGCGCCTTGAACGGCGCACAAAATGCAGCGCGGTTAATCCTTTTTTTGCCAACCGTACGGTATCACGAAAGCGAAGGTGCATTTGGGCGCCTTCCTTGAGACCTTTTGAGCAGAAAAAGAGATCCTCTCGCGATGAACAGTGTCGACACTCGACAATTGACCCGCAACAGCTTCCTGCTGGTGGCCGACGCCGAATTTGAAGGTGCGCGCCATCGCTTGAAAGTGCGCAACCTCTCGCCGCGCGGGATGATGGCAGAGGGCGATGTTAGGGTAGAACGTGGTGATCAACTGAAGGTCGCATTGCGCAATATCGGCACGGTCAATTCTGCCGTTGTCTGGGTCGAAGGAAACCGCTTCGGCCTTGCTTTCGCGCAAGAAATTGACCCCGCTTTGGCTCGCAAACCCCTACAGCAAAGCGACGATGCCGCAGAGGAGCACCGCTATCGTCCGGTTGCAGCGGCCATGGCGCAGCTGCCTGACGAGACCAAGCTGCGCAAGATTTAGCTGCGTTTTTGCTGATTAGCGCTGACCACTGCGCTGTGCTTTGCTAGAGCTTGGCACAATGCAAATTCGGCTGCTCCTTCTTATCCTGTCTTGCGCGTTGATTGGCGCCTGTGTTGCGGCTGATGATGGGCCGCTGGATGTGGCCATTATTGGCAACGAAGAAGCCGCGTTTACTGACGGGCTGATGCTGGATCCGGCCGCGCAGCATGTGCGTGCCGCGACCTCGGTCGGGTTGGTTGTGCGCGATGAGGCTGGCCTGGTTGCACCCGGTCTCGCCAACCGTTGGATCGTGACAGATGATGGGCGCAGCTATGTTTTTCGCCTGCGTGATGGCGATTGGCCCGACGGCAGACCGCTGACTGCAGAAAGCGTACGGCGTCAGCTTGAAAGCCGTCTGAAAGCTCTTGAAGGAACCACTTTGGGGCTCGACCTCAGCCCAATCGACGAGGTGCGCACTATGGCAGAGCGTGTCATCGAATTCCGGCTGAGTGTTCCGATGCCCTATCTGCTCGAGCTGTTGGCGCAGCCGGAACTGGCGATCACTCCAACTGACGAGAAGTCAATTCCGATGCAATTGGTGCGCATCAATGAGCGGGAATCGCTCGACCTTGCATCACCGGCGCGGCGGGGTTTGCCGATGGTGGAAAATTGGCAAGATTGGGTGCGGCGCGTTGAATTGCGGGTTCTGCCTGCGCGAGAGGCGGTTGACGAGTTCAACAACGGCGATGTCGATCTGGTGCTGGGCGGTTCGGCGGTTGACTTCTCAATGGCAGAGGTCGGCGCCTTGTCCCGCGCGACCGTTCGGTTGGATCCGGCGATCGGCCTGTTTGGCCTGCATGTTCGGCGGGGCGAAGGGGTGTTGGCCGCGGCAAGCACACGCGAAGCGCTCAGTCTGGCAATTGATCGTCAGGCATTGGTCGGCGCGCTCAATATTGGTGGGTGGGTTGCTTCCAACCGGGTCGTTCCGGTGGGTCTAATGGGCGAAGAAGACCCGCGCCAAGAGCGCTGGCAAGACCTCTCGATTGAAGAACGCCGTGCCGTGGCGTCGCAGCGCATAGCGGCGGCCTCTGGTGGAGCGGCGCCGACATTGGCGGTCTGGCTGCCACAGGATGCGAGCGGCATACTCATCTTCGAAGAACTGCAAAGACAGCTTACTCAGATTGGTGTCACGCTGACGCAGGCGGAGGATCGTGCATCCGCCGATCTGGTCTGGCGTGACCGGATCGCTCGTTTCCGTGGGGCGCGCTGGTTCCTAAACCAATTCAATTGCTCGCTGGGGCAGGGGCTGTGTTCAACTGCAACCGACGCTCGCATGAACGAATATCTTGCGACTGGCGATCAAACCGCACGAGAAGAAATCTTGCTCGGCGCGGTGAGTGAATTTGAAAGTGAACATGTCTTCATCCCCTTCGGCGCGCCGATCCGCTGGTCGCTGGTGCGCAGCAATGTGACAGGCTTTGAGCCGAACTCTTGGGCGTTCCATCCCTTGCCAGGCTTGGCAGAAATACCCAAATAGGTGCTGAGAGGGTCGCCAAATGACTGAAACACAACGTCCAACACCGATGATGCCGGAAATTCCGGTGGGCACTGATCCGGCTTCAATCCGCAAACGGATAGAGGCGATGGAGATATTGCTTGAGCGCAGTTTTCGCATTCCGGGCGTAAATTATCCGGTCGGGCTGGATTCGATTGTTGGGCTGGT
>CAKZSF010000174.1 GCA_937920575.1 uncultured Sphingomonadaceae bacterium
GTTGGCGGGAGGATGGCTGCGACAGCTTCGGCGGCGGACTGGACACCCTCGCGAGTCGGCAATTGTTCGGATGGCTGGATCATATTGCCCTCCTAACGCATTCAAACTAAGCGCGCACACAAATCGATTAGGGAGTCTGCGGACATGTCGACAGTTTTGGTGATCGGGGCAGGGGGCGTCAGCTCGGTTTGCGTCCACAAGATGGCTTTCAACAGCGAGATTTTCAGCGACATCCATTTGGCGAGTCGTACAAAGAGCAAATGCGATGCGATTGCCGCCAGCGTGAAAGAACGTGCGGGTGTGGACGTGGCGACTTACGAAATCGACGCCGAAGAAGTTCCCGCGATGGTCAATCTGATCCGCAAGGTGCAGCCCAGCCTCGTCGTCAACCTCGCGCTGCCGTATCAGGATCTGCCGATCATGGATGCCTGTCTGGAAGCGGGTGTGAACTATCTCGACACCGCCAATTACGAGCCGAAGGACGAAGCGAAGTTCGAATATAGCTGGCAATGGGCCTATCACGACCGTTTCAAGGAGGCGGGCTTGATGGCGCTGCTCGGCTCCGGCTTTGACCCGGGTGTCACCAGCGTCTTCACCATGTGGTTGAAGAAGCACAAGCTGAAGACCATCCGCACGCTCGACATTCTCGATTGCAATGGTGGCGATCACGGTCAGGCTTTTGCCACCAACTTTAATCCAGAAATCAATATTCGCGAAGTGACCGCGCCTGCGCGCCATTGGGAAAACGGCAAGTGGGTCGAAACGCCGGCGATGCAAGTATCAACCCCGTTCGACTTTGATCAAGTCGGCACGCGCCAAGCCTATCTGATGTATCACGAGGAGCTGGAAAGCCTCGCCAAATTCAATCCGGAAATCGAGCGTGCGCGATTCTGGATGACGTTCGGCGATGAATACATCAAGCATCTGACTGTGCTGCAAAATGTCGGCATGACCGGGATTGAGCCGATTAGATATCAGGGCAAGGACATCATCCCGCTCCAATTCCTCGCCGCCGTGCTGCCCAAGCCCGAAACGCTGGGCGAGACGACCACTGGCAACACCAACATCGGCTGCATTGCGACCGGCGAAGCGCTCGATGGCTCCGGCGAGAAGACGTTCTACATCAACAACATTTGCAGCCACGAAGCGGCTTACGAAGAGACGGGCAATCAAGGCGTCAGCTACACCACCGGCGTTCCCGCTATGATCGGCAGCGCGATGATGCTGAGCGGTACTTGGTCAGGGGACGGCGTGTTCAACATGGAAGAGTTCGACCCCGATCCGTTTATGGATATGCTCAACGAACACGGCCTGCCATGGCAGGTGAAGGAGCTGGACGGGCCGGTGGAGTTTTGATCCGAAAGGCTCTCTCTTCCGATGCTGATGCCATTTGGCAAATTGTTCAGCCAATCATCAACGCAGGTGAAACCTACGCGTTAGATCGCAATATGACGCGAGTGGAGGCTCTCCAATATTGGATGGGTGGCGACAAGCGTTGTTATGTAATCGAGCGAGATGGTGGGGTTCTGGGAACATACTATCTAACCCGAAACCATGCTGGCGGAGGCAGACACGTCTGTAACTGCGGATATATGGTCGCTCCAAGAGCGCGAGGGCAGGGTCTGGCGAGTGAGATGTGCGCGCATTCTTTGGAAGAAGCGCGCGATCTTGGTTTTCAAGCTATGCAATTCAACTTTGTCGTCTCAACCAATGTAGGCGCGATCAAGCTCTGGCAGCGCCATGGGTTCGAAGTGGTCGGACGGTTGCCTTTGGCGTTTGAGCACCCCAAAGATGGGTTTGTCGACGCTCTGATAATGCACATGGGACTGTAGCCGATGCAAACCAAAGCTGGTGATCCGGGCGCTTTCGCTCAATTTGACCTCTCCCGCGTCGAGAGCCCTGCTTTCGTCGTGGATGCGGCGAAGCTGCGCGCCAATTGCCAGATCCTTGCCGATATTCGCGACGAGGCGGCCAGCGATGGCGGCAGTATTAAGGTGTTTGCTGCGCTCAAGGCGTTTTCGATGTGGTCGACCGCGCATATTCTCGGCGAATATCTCGATGGGGTTTCGACCAGCGGGCTGTGGGAAGCCCGTCTCGCGTCTGAATTCTATGATGGCGACATCGCAACCTACTCGGCGGCCTATAAGCCCGAGGAGCTGGAGGAAATCTGCCGCCTGTCCGAGCATGTGATTTTCAATTCGCCTGCTCAGATGAAACGCGCTGCGCTTATTCTTGATCAGGCGGCGGTGACGGGTGGCGATGTCTCGGTCGGCCTCCGTATCAACCCGATGGTGGCGACTGGCGAAGTGGCGAAATACGATCCGTCGGCGCCCGGTTCGCGGTTGGGCTTTCCGATTGATCAATTGACCGAAGAGGCGATGGAGGGCGTGGAAGGTATTCACTTCCACAATCTGTGCGAGCAGACGTTTGAGCCGCTGCAACAAACATGGGACCGCATGTTTGACGCGATTGAACCGTGGTTTGGTCAGCTCAAATGGATCAATATGGGTGGCGGGCACCACATCACCCGCGCTGATTATGAGCGCGACCGGCTGATCGATTTGCTGCGCGATGCCGCGGCGGATACGGGCGCAGAGATCATTATCGAGCCGGGCGAGGCTGTGGCGCTGGACGCAGGCATTCTGGTTGGCACATTGCTCGATACCGGTTTCAACGATGTGCCCATCGGCATCACAGATATCAGCGCGACATGCCATATGCCCGATGTGCTGGAGGCGCCGTATCGTCCGGCCATGCTGGGCGAGCTGACAGATGAGGAACATATCCCGATCCGTCTTGGCGGGCCATCCTGTCTCGCGGGTGACGTGATTGGCGATTACCATCTGCCTGTGCCAGCCGAAGCTGGCGCGCGTTTCGCCTTCCTCGATCAGGCGCATTACTCGATGGTCAAGACCAACACGTTCAACGGCGTTCAGCTGCCCAGCATCTGGCTATGGGACAGCGAGACGGACGCGCTCGAGTGTGTGAAACGGTTTGAATATGAAGATTTCCGCGAGCGGTTAAGCTAGGCTCGCGTCAATCTTTAAATCCCAATTGGCGGTTGATGCGTTTGGCCAGCATGCCCATTGAGGCGAATTGTTGTGCGCATTTTTCGACCATGAAGCGATCGCTCGCGGGGTTCATTGTGCCCCCTTCGAACATGTCTCCGCCGCGCACGGCCACAACGATGTCACCTTCGACGAACAGTGAACAAATGTCGTCTCCGTCAAAGGCATGTTCCATGGCGAGCAATCGTTCGACATAAAGCGGATCGACGAGATATTTCGCCTCCGTTGGATCGTTTGACCAGACTTCGAACGCGTCGTCAAAATCGGGGTGAACCATGTCGATGGCTTGTAAGCGGTCGCCTTTAAAGTTGAGGCTGTCTTTGCGCCCGCCCAAACCGAACCAGCTCTTGCTCTCGCTCGAACGCGCCCGTCGCACCAGGGTCGTGCCGTAAAAGTCCCGGCCAGAAGCGATGCGG
>CAKZSF010000175.1 GCA_937920575.1 uncultured Sphingomonadaceae bacterium
ACAATCGTCACGAATTTGTGGTTCTTCGCCGCCGAACGCACCATGCTCGGCCCGCCAATATCGATGTTTTCGATGATTTCTTCGCGGCTTGCCCCGCGTGCCACAGTCGCCTCGAACGGATAGAGATTGACGATCACCAGATCGATCGGGCCAATCGCATGCTCTTCCATTGCGGCGGCGTGTTCGGGATTGTCGCGCACGGCCAGCAATCCGCCATGCACCATCGGGTGGAGCGTTTTGACGCGGCCATCCATCATTTCGGGGAAGCCGGTCAGATCAGAGACATCACGCACATCCAGACCCGCATCGCGCAGCGCTTTGGCCGTTCCGCCAGTCGACACCAGCTCGACGCCTTTGGCGGCCAACGCCTGTCCCAACTCTGCCAAACCGCTCTTGTCAGACACTGACAGCAGCGCCCGTTTGATCACAATATCAGCCATAGCGGCGTTATCCCATTTTCTTGAACAGCCATGACACGGTGCCACCGCTGCGCGGGGCCATGCCTTGAATCACCAATTGCTGGATCGGGTGCGGTTTGCCATCGCTGTCCGCCCAAATACTTTCTTCAATCGCGAGCTCGCCTTCCATATCGGTTGCAGATGTGCGGAACATCCACACGCTCCCGTCAGGCAGTGAAAGGCCGGCACCCTTCTTGTCATCCGTCAGGCGCAACTCGATCCCGCGACCAATGTGGAACCGGATCCCAAAGCCAATCTTGCCGCGCTTGGCCCGTTTGCCAACTGGTGTCAGCACATCTTCACCGCGCAGCTCAGTGCCTTCATCGCGCATGATCAAGATGCGGCGATGCTGTAGGTTGAAGCGCGAGACATAGCCATCATGGCTCGCCTCCAGCCGTGTCGCAGTGCCGCCCTTCTCGAGCTGTTGCAAGCGTCGGTCAATCTCGACCTCGGTCACGCCCTTGCCCAGTCGCCCTTTCATCAGAACGGCGGTGGAATTGGTGTCATCCAGCACCATCGTGGAATGCGCAGCCGTCGCGCGCAGCCCCTGTTCGATACGGATCGGGATTTGTCCGCCCGCCACTGCAGCGCCGCCGCAATTGACGATGATGCGCTGTTTCTTGTGACTGAACTCAAACGCCAATGTGGATGCACAGCCGACCTTCGCATGGCGTGTGAGCGGTGGTGGCGCCGCGTCGAATTGCAGCACACTGCCGCCGCCTGTCACGCGCTGATAGCCCCATTGACGGATGTCCTTCAGCGGGCGCGTCCGTACCTCGCTCGCAACAATAATATCGGATAGGCGATCCGCTGAAATCGCGCCTGCACCTTGCCAACTGCCCAGTGAACCGTCCGCATGCGTCAGCGCCAACACGGGCGGTACCAGAAATTCGAGCATCGCCTGTAGCGCCGGAGGCGGATCGTTGCGGGTCGCTGCATAGCAGGCCTTCAGATCGGTCAGCAGGGCAATTGCCTCAAGCTGTCCGTTCACACTGCGCGACAGCAAACCGCCATCATCGCCGACCATTTCGCCCAACGCCTTGATCAGCCCGGATTCGCCATAGAGCCTGCGGGCCTTGCCCTCTGGCAGCAGCAAACCAGCTGCCGTAATCGCGCACCACCCGGCAGCTTCGGACAGGCGATCATCCGCCTTGCTGACATTCTTGTCGAGCCAGCGTGCAGTCTCACCCAAATTGTGCAGCGCGCGATTGCGCAACGCCTTGTCCTTGCCCGACAGAATCAGCGGCGCGTGGACCATCCAATTCATCAATCGGTGGCCCGTGTGGCCAACATTCCAAGCGGCACCCTTACCAGGCTTAGGGTTGGCGTTGAGCCATGAGGACAGGACCCGCTCTGCCGTCGTGATACATTGATCCCGGCTAGAGCAGGCCGACAAGTCGCGCAGCCACGTAAAGCCGTGAATTGTCCGTTCAAACGGCGGGGTCAAATGCGCCGACGTTCCGAAATCCATCTGTGAAATTTGCGCCTTAACACCGCAAATCAGAAAATGGCCGGCGCGCAGGGCCGTGCCAGCAACCTTATTGCCCGGGATCGGGCTTTCCACCGTAGCCAGCAATCGCAGCTTCCGCGCTTTTCCAAAGGGCGAGGACAAGGTGTGACCCGGCACTCCCAAGCGATAGGCAAACCGCAAGAAGCGCTCGGTTGTGCTGATTTCCGGCTTGGTAAAATCGCTGAGAACCAGTGATCGACCGGGTTCAATCAACTCGGGCGATCCTTCATCAGTCGCTTGCCCGCCATCCACCAATGGCTCTTCGTTCGCGCCCAACGGAATAGCGCGCTCTTGGCTGGCCTTTGCCGGCACTGAGGCGTCCTTCGCCTTATCCTTGGCCAGCAATTGCGACATTCAACCTTGCCCCTTTAGCGCCGCGATATTGCTCGCGTAATGGTCTGGGCCACCCTTGAATGTGGCGGACCCGGCGACCAGCACATCCGCGCCAGCCTCAACACACAACTTCGCGGTTTCGGGATTGACGCCACCATCAACCTCCAGCCGGATATCGCGCCCCGTGGCGGTGATCATCTCGCGAATACGTGCGACTTTGGCCAGCTGTGAATGGATAAAGCTCTGCCCACCGAAACCCGGGTTTACGCTCATCACCAGTATCAGATCCGCCAGATCGATCAGATTGTCGAGCACCTCAACCGGCGTACCGGGATTGAGCACTACGCCTGCCTGCACATCCATCGCCTTGATTGCTTGCAATGTGCGATGCGCGTGCGGGCCCGCCTCTGGATGGATGGTGATAATGTCGGCACCAGCATCGGCAAATGCCTCCAGATACGGATCAACCGGAGAAATCATCAGATGCACGTCGAACGGCTTTTTCGTGTGTGGCCGGAGAGCCTTTACCACGTCGGGGCCAATGGTGAGATTGGGCACATAGTGCCCGTCCATCACATCGATGTGAATCCAGTCTGCCCCTGCCTCGTCAACAGCGCGCACTTCTTCGCCTAACCGCGAGAAATCGGCCGACAAAATACTGGGGGAGATCAAAGGGCTCGTCATAAAACCTCAACAATTGCCCTACGGGCCGCGAATCACCGCGACAAGCGTCAGGCAAGCCCTTTTCCACACGCGCCAAGAAATTGTGTGCTTGCTTGCGCCGAAACCCAAACTACCGTGCTGTTATGGCACAGGGTGATCCGATCGCGATGATGCAGCGCGAAACGCGACTGGAAGAAGGGGTCGTGCCGACCACATGGAACGGCGAGCCTATTGCACCGGGTCAATTCGTCCTAGACGACGACGCGCTGCTGTTTCGCGCTCCCAATGGTCCAGATTTTCTCTATCGGCGCGGCGCTGGCGCGACCATGCAGTGCGCGAGCGCTGCCGCCCGAAACGAAGCTGAACTTTGGTTCAAGGGGTCTGTTTATTCAGCGATCGCGGCAATCAATGGCCTCATACCG
Source organism: uncultured Sphingomonadaceae bacterium (assembly GCA_937920575.1). Lineage (GTDB taxonomy): Bacteria > Pseudomonadota > Alphaproteobacteria > Sphingomonadales > Sphingomonadaceae > CAKZSF01. The sequence continues at coordinate 3,387 of CAKZSF010000175.1, forward strand.
ATTCATGCTTCGGCGGTTGAGCAGGGTGGGAAAGTGATCGCGATCACAGGGCCAACCGGCGCAGGCAAATCAACATTGGCCGCCGCTCTTGCTACCAGCGGCCTGCCGCTGTTCTGCGACGATACGCTGTTGGTCGCCCTGCAAAACAGTGCATCCACCCTATGCCTGCCAGGCCACAAGCAATTAAAGCTCGATATGACCGCCGCATCCTTGGCCGGAGCAAAAACCGCTGGTCGTGTTTCACCAATTATCGACAAGCGATATTCTGATGTCCCCATGTCCACACTCAACCGACTAGCAGAGATGGAAACTCTTATTGTTTTGTCCGAAGAAGAGACCACAGAAGTGAAAGAGATTTCTGCCGGTCAAGCGATTGCCGCCTTGCTGCAGGATCACTACACAGTGGAGTTCGGCCAATTGGCCGCCAAGGGAGGGCAAGCAGATTACTGGAAATCTATCACCAAGCTGGTTGCAAACGTGCAGTGCGTTGAATTTGCACGACCAAAAGCGGCGGCGACATTCGGTTCAAGCCTGTCCGAACTGCGTTCCTATTTGAAAGCCAGCGGGGCGTCATGATCAATCATCCCAAGAAATATGCACCCGCATTCGTCGAAACAAAGGTCGGCGACGAGGTGATCGTGATGCACCTTGATAGCGGCGAGTTCTTTTCCCTGCGCGGCACAGCGGCGGAAATTTGGCTGTTGATCGACGACGAGCGCAGCAGCAGCGAGATCGTTGCGGTTCTCGCCGAAAAGCACGGCGCGCCCGAAGCCTCGGTTGCAGGTGATGTCCAGGAATTTCTGGATCAACTTGGTCAGGCTGGCCTCCTTGAGCAGTGACAACCGCTGGCTAGGTCGCAAGCGCACGGTGCGCTGCATGATCGAGATTCTTCGTGCCAAAAAACTGATCGCGTTCTCACCAATTGCCCACTGGCGATCCCAGATTGGCTTCGTCACAAGCGATGCAAGACCAGTCGAAACAATGTTGGAGCAGGCGCAAATTTGGGCCGCGCATGTAGACCGTGCCGCCTTACGTTTGCCGATTTCCGCGAAATGCCTGCCGCAAGCCATTGCCTTGAGCCGTATTTTGAGGGCGGATAATGTCCCCCATCAAGTCGTGATAGCGCATCGCAGGAGCGAAGCGACAGATCGAGAAGATCCGGACATGCTCCACGCATGGCTTGAGGTAAATGGACAGATTGTTTTGGGAAACTTGCCCGGCGAATGGAACGAAATCCTCCGTATGCCGGAATGATCCGTTCTTCGTTCTCCACCTCCGTCGCACTGAATTTTGGCTTGAATGTAAATATGTTGGGCCAGTCACAGCCAGAAGATTTGGCGGTTGGCAAAAGTCGCGCTATAGGGTGCGTGGTTTTACAAGTTATTCAGTCATACTTGTGCTACGGCACTAGGACTGAATCGATTGGGTCTAGTGTCATGATTGACGAACAAAGCAAAAAATCCTCGAGCTGGAAAAAGCCCGAGTTACTTAAATTGGGCAAATTGTCCGATGTCGCTGGGCCGCGCAACACAGGCGCGCAGAGCGCAAACTCTCGCCGAATACAGGGCGCGTCTTAAAGTCAGGCGAGCTGCAACGGACGCAGCGTGTTCGCATTCTTTTTAACCGATGGTGACGTTCCGCAGAACGCAACATCGCGCGTAAAATCTGCGATCAG
>CAKZSF010000176.1 GCA_937920575.1 uncultured Sphingomonadaceae bacterium
GCCTCCACCTTCTTCTGCGCCAACCGTCGGCTATTTGGGTGAAGCCGATGAGTGCGAGGATTGTGAACAGATCATTGTCACTGGCCATCGCGCCACCCCAACCATCGACGTCCAAATCGAGGCGTGGCAGCCGGAGCGACCTTATCTCAAGGCACTGAATGAAGCGAAGGACGGCTTCGACACCACATTCCTGACGCAAGAGGCAAAGCATGGCAGCCTGCCGATCTTCTATCTCGACGTGGCCCGTTGGCTGCATGAACGCGAAGAGACTGACACCGCCGTGCGCGTGCTGCTGTCCGCTATGGAATTGCCCGTTGCCAATGATGAGACCACCCTGATCGTCGCGCAGCGCCTGCTCCGCTATGGCCAGTATGATCGCGCGATTGATTTGCTCGACAATCTGGCGGCACGGCAGGAGTTCTTGCCGCAACCCAAACGTCACCTTGCGCTGGCCTTGCTGGAACGAGCCAAAGCGAAAGCAAGCCGCGATATCAAAGGCGACTACGAACGCGCGATTGCGCTGCTCTATAATCTCGCGATCAATCCGGTTCGCAATGGTGATGAAGGTATCGACCTGATCGCCTTGCACGAGGCGAACACTGCGCTGCCCGCCGCGCAGGCCGCTGGCGCTGAAATCGAGATGGATGATCGCCTGATTGCGCTGCTCGATACCGATCTGCGCGTCGTGATCGACTGGACGACCGAGACCACCGATCTGGACCTATGGGTGATCGAACCAACCGGCGAGCGGGCCTATTATGGCAATCGCAGCACGGATATTGGCGGCCAGATGTCCGATGATATGACCGACGGGTTCGGCCCCGAAGTCTATCTGCTGCGCAAGGCCATGCCGGGCGAATATGAGGTGCGCGTGAAGCTCTATTCCTCTGACCGGATCAATCCCAACGGTGCCTCGATCCTGACCGCGCGGCTGATCCGCAATTTCGGCAGGCCCGATGAAAGCGAGCAAGCCATCGATGTTGAGTTGATGGGTGAAGACCGCGAGCAGCGACCAATTGGCAAGCTGGTGGTGGAGCGGGAAGAAGCGGCGCCACAATAGCGCCGCACTCTTCGCCAAACTAGCAGCAGCCCGCGACGAGCTTGGGCTTTGTCGCGTGCCGCTCGCGTTTCGCAACATGTCCCGCGCGCATCCAAAGCGTCGCGGTGCCAATCAACACAGCCAAATCGTAGGGGCAGAACGCGCCAAATTTGTAGAACGGCAAGACGGTGTGCCAGCCCTGCCGGTCGATGACGAATTCGGCGAACATCACCCACAGGATGAACGGGGTGAAGAATGCGGACAATTTGGCCGCAAAAGGCAGCTCTACAAAGGTAACAGGATGCATGATTTTCTCCGATGTGATTGACACTCGGCACACCAGCTACCACTTAAAGCACACTTTAAGTCAAGCGGAGAATGCGATGCCCATGACAATCGGTGAACTCGCCGCCCGTGTGGGCGTCGCCCCCTCAACCATCCGCTACTACGAAAGCGAAAGTATCTTGCCGCGACCCGCGCGCGTTTCGGGCCGCAGGGTCTATGACGCGGACGCCTTGCGCGATCTTGAATTTGTCACCCGCGCACGCTCTGCCGGGTTCGACATATCCGAAATCCGCGAGCTGGCGACACTGATCCGCAACCCGCACGGCCCGGCAGAGTTTTGCGAACCGGCCAAAGATTTTGCGCGTAAGAAGATTGATCTGCTCGACAAACAGATCGCGCAGGCGCGCAAACTGAAGGTGCAATTGCGCGAAGCGGTCGAACATGATTGCAGCGGCAAAGACCAATGCAGCTTCCTTGCTCGGTGAAAGCATTGTGTCGCCGCCTTGCATCGCCCGCGCGCGCTGCGTAATCGCCGGGGCATGTCCGACACATTGCACCCAGATTCGATCCTTATCGTCGATTTCGGCAGCCAAGTGACTCAGCTGATCGCGCGCCGTGTGCGCGAGGCGGGGGTTTATTCCGAAATCGCGCCGTTCAGCATGGCCGAAGAAGCCTTTCACCGGATGAAGCCCAAAGGCATCATCCTGTCCGGCTCTCCCGCCAGCGTGCCTGATGAAGGTTCTCCCAGAGCGCCTGATGTGCTGTTCGACGCAGGCGTGCCGATTCTGGGCATTTGCTATGGCCAGCAAGTGATGAGCCAGCAGCTGGGCGGCGAAGTGCGACCTGGCCACGAGACTGGAGATGGGGGCGAGTTTGGCCGCGCGCATCTGACGGTCACCAAATCCTGCGCCTTGTTCGACGGATTATGGGCCGAAGGTGAGCGGCATCAGGTGTGGATGAGCCATGGCGACAAAGTCACCAAATTCGCACCCGGCTTTGAAATTGTCGCCACATCCGAAGGCGCGCCATTCGCCGTGATCGCGGATGAGGAACGCCAATTCTACGGCACCCAATTCCACCCCGAAGTCGTCCACACGCCCGATGGCGGCAAACTGCTCGCCAATTTCGTGCACCGGGTGTGTGGTCTGGCAGGCGATTGGACAATGGCCGCCTATCGCGACACCAAAGTCGCCGAAATCCGCGAGCAGGTCGGGGATGGCAAAGTCATTTGCGGCCTGTCGGGCGGCGTCGATAGCTCTGTTGCCGCGATCCTGATCCACGAGGCAATTGGCGATCAGCTGACTTGCGTGTTCGTCGATCATGGCCTGCTGCGCCTCAACGAGCGCGAACAAGTCGAGAGCCTGTTCCGCGATCATTACAACATCCCGCTGGTCGTGGTGGATGCCGAAGAACGCTTTATGGCGGGTCTCGCGGGCGTCACCGATCCGGAGAAGAAGCGCAAATTCATCGGCGGCGAATTCATCGCAGTGTTTGAGGAAGAGGCGAACAAGCTCGGCGGCGCGGATTTCCTCGCCCAAGGCACGCTCTATCCCGATGTGATCGAGAGCGTATCCTTCACCGGCGGGCCATCGGTCACAATCAAATCGCACCACAATGTCGGCGGCTTGCCCGAGCGGATGAATATGGAGCTGGTCGAGCCGCTGCGCGAACTGTTCAAGGATGAAGTCCGCGCGCTGGGCCGCGAGTTGGGCCTCAACGAGCAATTCGTCGGCCGCCACCCCTTCCCCGGCCCGGGCCTCGCGATCCGCATTCCCGGCGAAGTCAGCAAAGACCGCTGCGACATCCTCCGCAGGGCGGATGCAATCTATCTCGACGAGATCCGTAAGGCCGGATTGTATGACGACATCTGGCAAGCCTTCGCCGTGCTGCTGCCGGTCAAAACCGTCGGCGTGATGGGCGATGGGCGGACATATGACAGCGTCTGCGGCCTGCGCGCGGTGACAAGCACCGACGGAATGACCGCCGATGTCTATCCGTTCGAGGCCAGCTTCCTAACCGGCTGCGCGACCCGCATCGTCAACGAAGTGCAAGGCATCAACCGCGTGGTCTATGACTACACCAGCAAACCACCGGGCACGATTGAGTGGGAGTGATTTGGAGAACAAATTTCGCACGACTTCGGCAACCATTCGGTCGGTTCAAGCGTAGTGATTGATAAACCCCTTTGACATTCAAACCGAGGTCAACACCGTGAAACACTCTTTGCGACTAACCACCGCCCTTGCCTTCGCCGCCGCGCTGGCCGCTTGCTCTCAAACCGCGGCGGAGCCACCCGCGCTGACCGAAGGCAGCTGGACGCTCAACAGCGACGCGTCGGAGCTGAGCTATGTCACGATCAAGGCGGGCGAGATTGCCGAGACGAACTCGTTTGAAAAGCTCAGCGGCACGGTTGCCGCCGATGGTTCAGCCAATGTCGACATCGATCTCGCCTCGGTCGAAACCAATGTCGATATTCGCAATGAGCGGATGCGCGAATTCTTGTTCGACGTGGCCAACAATCCCACCGCGACAGTCACCGCAACAATCGATCCGGCTGCGTTCAAAACGCTTGGGTTGGGCGACAGCACAGCGCTGGAATTGGATGGCCGCCTGTCTTTGAAAGGCGTCGAGGCCCCGTTCGCTGCGCAAGTCACCGTGACGCGTGTGGGTGCGGACAAAGTGCTGGTGGTGTCTGACGCTCCGGTGATTGTGGACGCTGGCCAGTTTGAACTGAGCGAGGGGCTTGCCAAATTACAGGAACTCGCCGCGCTGCCCTCGATCACGCCGGTCACGCCAGTGAGCTTTTCGCTGACATTTGAGCGATAGGCCTGCTGCGCGAAGCCACGGGCATGCAGCTTGATCTGGGCTCCGATCCGCGCACGGACGTTTTGCGCCAGCTGCAAGCCGGACTGATCGCGCGTTTCGGGCGCATCGTTCGCCCACTGGACAAGCGCCGCTCGCCCGAATGGGTGCTGGTTCACGGCGTGATTGGCGCGCAGACCAAGACCGCAGCCAGCAACGCCTCCACCGATGGATTGCTCGGCGAATTCGGCAGCTGGAATGCGGTGGCAGCGGTGGCGGTCGAGGAAATCGAGCAGCGGCTCCAGCGTCAAACTTTCCCGAGCGTTGCCGCAAAGCGCCTGTCCGATTGCCTGAACGCGATCATCGCACAGCGCGGTACAGTCGATCTGCGGCACCTCTCCAACCTCGATCTGGAGCAAGCCATGGCGTGGCTGGAGTCATTGCCCGGCGTCGCGCGCAAAAACAGCGCGGGCGTGATGAACGCCTCCACATTCAACCGCAAAGCCATGGTGATCGACGGGCACCACCGCCGGATCATGCAGCGGATGGGTATCGTTCCGGCCAAAGCGGACACGGCCAAGACCTATGACACGCTGATGCCGATTGTACCGGAGGAATGGAGCGCCGCCGATATGGACGAGCATCACTTGCTGCTGAAGAAACTCGGCCAGACACATTGCCGCCCGCGCGCGCCGCAATGCGATGCTTGTCCAGCGCGCGGCAATTGCGACACGGGCCGTCACGCGGAGCGGCCATGAAGAACAGCGCCGCCCTCACCGCATTGCTCGCCGCGCTGGCGGTTTCCGCCTTTGCGGGCAACTCGCTGCTCGCGCGGGCCGCTTTGGCTGATGGCGCGATTGAGGCGGGCGCCTATTCCGCGATCCGTCTGGCCTCCGGTGCGCTCGTTCTCCTGCCATTTCTGGGTGCCAGGCCATCACGCCGCGATCTGCCCGGGGCATGTGCGCTCGCCATCTATGTCGCAGGGTTCTCATTCGCCTATCTTCATCTGGGCGCAGGGATCGGCGCGCTGATCTTGTTCGGCTTCGTTCAGGCGACGATACTTACGATTGGAGTGATCCGCGGCGAGCGGTTGATCGCGCGCGGCTGGTTTGGCTTGGTGATTGCGCTGGGCGGTTTGATCTACGTGCTCGCGCCGTGGGAGGCCGGTCGCAACGCAGCGGGCCTGCTGCCGGGCCTCCTGATGGCGGGGGCAGGAATCGCCTGGGGCGTGTACACATTGATTGGGCGCGGATCAGGCCGTGTTCCGGGCGGAGCAACCGGCAGTACGGCAAGGTATTTCCTGATCGCCAGCGTGATCGTCGCGCCGATGCTCTTGCTAGACAGCACATTGCCGCGTTGGGACGGCGCGCTCTTGGCGGCGATATCTGGCGTGGTGACCTCGGCCTTGGGTTATGTCGTTTGGTACAAAGTCGCGCCCCGGCTCGGTCTGGCGACTGTCGCCAGCGTGCAATTGGCAACGCCAGTTGTTGCGGCTCTGGGCGGCGCTCTGTTTCTGGCGGAGGCGCTCACAATGGGCGTCGCAATTGGCGGCGCGCTAATCTTGGGCGGCATTGCACTGACAGTGAACGCAGCGCGCGAGCCTAGCTGAAAAAGGCGGGCGCACCTTACGCTACGTCACGCTCCGTTTGACGGTTCCCTCCTCAAAAGCGCGCTTGCAAGTGCCGCGATTCTTCGTAATCCCTGCCCGCAAGAAACTTTTGGGAGAGACTCGCAATGAAAACCGCCATCACCGAAATGTTCGGCATCCAGCACCCGATTATTCAGGGCGGCATGCATTATGTCGGCTTTGCGGAAATGGCGGCGGCTGTTTCCAATGCGGGCGGATTGGGCATCATTACCGGCCTAACCCAAAAGACACCCGCTGATCTCGCCAATGAAATCGCGCGATGCAAGGATATGACGGACAAGCCGTTTGGGGTGAACATCACGATCCTGCCCACGCTGACCCCGCCTGATTATCCGGGCATTGTGAAAGCTGTGATCGACGGCGGCGTCAAAGTCGTCGAAACCGCCGGACGCAATCCGGTCGAACTGCTCGGGCCGCTGAAAGATGCCGGGATCAAAGTGATCCACAAATGCACCAGCGTGCGCCACAGTTTGAAAGCGCAAGATATTGGCTGCGACGCGGTTTCCGTCGATGGCTTTGAGTGTGGTGGCCACCCGGGTGAAGACGACATTCCCAACATGATCCTACTGCCACGCGCTGCAGACGAGCTGGAAATCCCGTTCGTTTCGTCTGGCGGCATGGCCGATGGCCGCTCGCTGGTCGCATCGCTCGCAATGGGCGCGCAAGGTATGAACATGGGCACGCGCTTCATCGCCACCAAGGAAGCACCGGTGCACGACAATGTGAAAGCCGCGATTGTGGCCGCATCGGAACTCGACACACGGCTTGTAATGCGCCCGCTGCGCAACACCGAACGTGTGATGACCAACGCCGCGGTTGAGCGTCTGCTCGAGAAGGAAAAGGCGCTGGGCGATGACATCAAGTTCGAAGACATCATCGAGGAAGTCGCCGGCGTCTATCCCAAGATCATGATGGATGGCGAGATGGACAAGGGCGCGTGGAGCTGCGGCATGGTCGCCGGCCTGATCAACGATATCCCGACATGTCAGGAATTGATCGACCGGATCATGAAAGAGGCCGAGGACATCACAGCCCGCCTCAACGCAATTCAGGCGTAATCGCGCCAAGCCGGTGCGACTGGCTTCTGCAAGACAGGCTCTTTCGGCGGACTGTCTCTCAACGCAATAGGGATAGCATCGCGCCCAGTTTGGTGAGGGGGATAGAAATTTCCCTGCTTGGGAAGAGGCACATGCGGCCAGAAAATTTGACATCGTTACCCGGTGCGAATCGGGTCACGCCTGCCTGAGAATCAAAAATTGATTCATTACAAGGGTTTACCATCATCGGATTTCAAGCATGGTAAACAAATAGGCGAATCACTTGCGCCTTTTTGGGGGAATACGATGTTTGGTTTCGCACTGGGAATGGCAGCGGCTTCATTGGTCGCCTTGCTGATAGTGCTCTTTCTGGGCCTACGCTTCTTTGGTGCATTGGCGGGGCAATCGCGCGCCAATGAGCAAATTGCTGAGGACAGCGCGCAAACCGTTGCACCCGAATTCAAACGCTTCGATTTGTCGGTTCGGCGTAAGGCCTAGTCTGCAAAGCAACGACGGATCGACTCCGCGGCCTTCTCCGAAAGAAAGGTCCAATTACAAGTGTTTACAGACATACGGCGCGCAATCGCTATAAGCGGCATCGGAGGTCAGATCCCGTTACGGAGACGACGATGTTAGTAGCTTTTGCCGGATGGAGTTTTGCAGCCATCCTATTCATCACCATAATTGCGATCTTGTATGATGTCGCCGTTCGTGTGGCAGATTTATCCCGCCGTTTGCGGCGCGAGATGAAGATCGGCGAACAACGCCAGGCGCAATCGGGTGTCGTGCTCCAACTTCGTCAGCCAAATGCGCGGGTTCGTCAGCCACGCTCATCTGTACGAACACGCCAGCCCGAGCAGCGCATCGCCGCCTGACACAACGCCGCCTAACACAACGCCGCAATGCAAAACGGGCGCTGCATGCGCCCGTCCTACTCGATCAAATCTATGTTTGCCTCAGCTGATCAGCTCGCTTGCTCGTTGTCAGCCAGCCGATACGGCACGAAATCTTCCAGCATCACCACGCCAGTGAAGAATTGGCTGTAACGATCGCGGGTGGTCACGCTATCCAGACGACACAGCTGGTTGGTGCTGCCGAATTTGCGGATCACCAAAAAGTCATCATCGTCGAGCGAGCTCGGGTGACGGGTGCGGTTGACCCAAATCGTCTTACCTTGCCGATAGACAATCGCGGTTCCGTCAATGATTGTCAGACCGCGACTGGGCGTCGTGCGAATGCAACGCGCGCCCTCGCCGGCTTCGCGCCCTTCCAACATCTTGGCGAGCTTCATCTCGCCCTTGGTCATTTCCGGAGCATTGTCAGCGTGGTCATCTGCCGATGCGGGCATCGCCGCCAGACCCATCGCTGCGCCTGCTGTGATAAGTGACGTGAGTATTCTTGCCATTGCAGTTCTCCTAGTTCGCCTACCCCAATTGATACCCTATCTCATCAAGCTGAACGCCCGATGAGTCGATATTGCGCTCAGGCGGTACCGCCCACGGTCAGCCCTTCGACCAGCAAAGTCGGCTGCCCGACGCCGGCCGGCACACTCTGTCCGCCTTTACCACATACGCCGACTCCGCGATCCAGTTCCAGATCATCGCCGATACCGGTGACCTGCGTCAGCGCGGTTGGCCCGTCGCCGATCAGCGTCGCGCCCTTGATCGGTGCGCCCAGCTTGCCGTTCTCGATTTTGTACGCCTCGGTGCAGGAGAAGACGAACTTGCCCGACACGATATCAACTTGTCCGCCGCCAAAGCTCTTCGCGAAGATCCCGTTCTTCACCCGGCTGAGCAGTTCGTCGGGGTTATCGTTCCCTGCACGCATAAACGTGTTCGTCATGCGCGGCATCGGCGCGTGAGCGAAACTCTCTCGGCGTCCGTTACCGGTTGCCTCCACGCCCATCAGACGCGCATTCAGGCGATCCTGCATATAGCCTTTCAGGATGCCGTCTTCGATCAGCACGTTCTCCGAAGTTGGCGTGCCCTCATCATCAATGCTGAGGGAGCCGCGCCGGTCAGCCATCGTGCCATCATCGACCACGGTGACACCGGGCGCCGCGACGCGTTCGCCGATGCGCCCAGAAAAGGCGCTGGTGCCCTTGCGGTTAAAGTCGCCTTCCAAACCGTGACCGACCGCCTCGTGCAACAGCACGCCGGGCCAACCGGGCCCCAGCAGCACCGTCATTTCGCCCGCCGGTGCGTCCACGCTTTCCAAATTGATCAGCGCCTGCGCAAGCGCCTCGTCGATACCCGTGTTCCAGGTCGAATCGTCAAACAGAGTGTCATACAAATAGCGTCCACCCACGCCGTATGTGCCCATTTCTCGGCGGCCATTGCTTTCTGCCACAATGCTGATGTTGAGCCGAACCAGAGGCCGTACATCGGTTGCGACAAACCCGTCTGGCCGCACAATTTCCACTACGGACCAGCTACCGGTGAGCGAGGCGCTGACTTGCGCCACACGCGGATCACGCGCGCGGGCCGCCGCATCGATCCCTTCGAGCAGCGCAACCTTCTTCTCAAACGGAATCAGATCAAGCGGCGAAGCATCGGTGTAGAGATGCCGGTTGTTCTTGCGCGGCGGCGCGGCCAAGGACTGCGTGGTCGGATCAATCAGTTTGAGCGTCTCGCCCGCCCGCTTGATCGCGCCAGCCGACAGCTCGTTGGCATGCGCAAAGCCAGTCATCTCACCCGAGACTCCGCGCAGGCCAAAGCCGCCCTCGCGCGAATAGTCTGCCGTCTTCAGCCGCCCGTCATCGAACAGAAACGCCTCGCTGGCCGTGTATTGCAGATACAACTCGCCATCATCGCATTTGGTCAGCGTTTGCGCGGCCAGCGCCTGCGCTTCCTCCGGAGTGAGCGAACCTTGGCCATACAGCAACGAGCGGGGATCAGTGATTGTCATTGGAACGATATAGGGAGCGCACGCTGCGGATGGAAGCGCGGAGTCGGAGCTATCAATCGCAGCCTATATCAATACCGTTGTGGTCGCTGGGCCGGTGAAGGCTCTGATTCAATCGCGAGTGCTGACGACTTGCGAAGCAAACTCACGCGGCCTGTTGATCCGCCGGTCCGTCTTTCAGAACAAAGCGGCGGTCGCAATAACCGCAATCGACCAAACCCGTCTCGTCAATCTCTAGCCAGACACGCGGGTGACCCAGCGCCGATGGTGCATATCCAGGCCCGGGACGAATATTGCCCGATCCGTCGCAGCTGACACGAGTGGTTTCGACCAAAGTGGTTTCAGGAATATCGCTCATAGCAGGTCTTTAGAATGGGACGCGGCGCGGCGCAATATGTGAGAATTCGCGCGGACCGCGCCAGAGCGTGCCCACGCGCCGGGCGATAGAGCGTCCCTCCGAGGTGTTCACGCATGCAAAGGATTGACGCCTCTTTACCTCAATGCCGCTCTGCGCCATGGCACACGCGATGACTGACAACACTCCCGCTATCCGCATCAAGGACCTGCAAAAGCGCTACGCTGGCGCAAAAGGCGAAGAGGGCAAGCTTGCTCTCAAAGGCGTGAGCTTTGACGTGCCGCGCGGTCAAATCTTTGGCCTGCTCGGCCCCAATGGTGCGGGCAAGTCCACGCTGATCAACATCCTTGCCGGGCTGGTCAACAAGACTGGCGGCGGCGCGGAGATTTGGGGCTTCGACATTGATCAGGACCACCGCAACGCTAAGCGATCCATCGGGATCGTGCCGCAGGAAATCGTCTTTGACCCGTTCTTTACCCCCTACGAAGTGCTGGAAAACCAGGCCGGTTTCTACGGCGTGCCCAAGGCCGAGCGGCGCTCTGAGGAGCTGCTTGCCGCTGTGCGATTGGCAGACAAGCGCGACGCCTATGCCCGCACGCTGTCGGGCGGGATGAAGCGCCGCTTGCTGGTGGCCAAGGCGATGGTGCATTCGCCGCCCGTACTGGTGCTGGATGAACCCACCGCTGGCGTCGATGTCGATCTGCGGCGGCAATTGTGGGAGCTGGT
>CAKZSF010000177.1 GCA_937920575.1 uncultured Sphingomonadaceae bacterium
TGCGCCATCAAATCGGCGATGTTTTGAGCGATATTGCGCGCCGGATAGGGGCCTTCGCTCAACGCCGCCTCAATCCGCTCGGTCAGAAACGCGCCGCGCTCGACCAGCTTAATGTTGTCGAGCACCACCCCTTCTTCGTGGATCGTGGTGCCAAAAGGCGACATGGAACCAGGCGAAATCCCGCCGACATCCTCGTGATGCGCGCGACTGGCGGTGAAGAACAGGATATCCTCATCCGCTTCATCAAACACAGGCGTAACAACAGTGATGTCAGGCAGATGCGAGCCGCCACGATGCGGATTGTTCTGTACGAAAGCATCACCGGGGTTGATCGCTTGTCCGCTCGCAATAATCGTCTTCACGCTGGCATCCATGGATCCAAGATGCACCGGCACATGCGGCGCGTTGGCCACCAGATTTCCTTCGGCATCAAAGATCGCGCAGGAAAAATCGAGGCGTTCCTTCACATTCACCGATTGCGACGTGTTGCGCAGCACAATGCCCATTTGCTCGGCAATCGACATGAACTGGCTGTTGAAGATTTCTAGCGTGACCGGATCGGCTTCGGTTGAGGTTTGCTGTGCCTCTACGTCCCGACCCATATGCGAGAGGATCAAATGCCCATGCGGGTTGATTGTGCCAGACCAGCCCGGCTCAACAATGATCGTCCCGGTCGGTTCAGTGATGATGGCGGGGCCAGAGACCGTGTCACCCGCCGCTAAGCTCGCAATCTCGTGAACAGGAGCGTCGCGCCATTCGCCGCCCGAATAAAAGCGGGTTCGCGAGGATGGATCGTGTGAAGCTGCCTTAGTGGTTTCCGTCAATGCGGCGTTTACATCGGCACTGCCGGCAGAACATTCGACAATTAACGTATCGAACACAATCACCTTATCGCGCGCGACAAAACCATATTGCCGTTGATGCGCTTCCTCAAACTGCGCACGCATCGTGTGGTGGTCTGCAACCGCGATGGTCAGAACTGTGTCGGTCCCACGGTATTTCACCAGAGCCTTGGCAGTGACTTCGATCTGATCGGCACCAGCGCTTTGCTGCTGCAATTCGGTGTGACCAACCTGTGTTAACTCGCTGATATGCCGTTCAATCTCCGCATCAAGCTCTGCATCAAATGGTCGACCGATCACCCGCTGATGTTCACATTGCAGCTTGGCCAAGCCCATGCCGTAGGCGGACAAAACTCCCGACAAGGGATGCAGCATGATGGTCGCAATGCCGAGGCGCTCCGCCACCAGACAGGCGTGCTGGCCGCCTGCGCCACCAAAGCAATTCAGCACGTATCCCTGCACGTCATATCCGCGCGCGATGGAGATTTTCCGGATGGCCTGCGCCATGTGTTCGACCGCGACGTGTAGGAAGCCTTCGGCCACCGCCTCAAACGAACGACCATCGCCGATCTGCTGAGCTATCGCTGCGAACCCACGCTGCGCGGTGTCGGCATCCAGCGGTTGATCCTGATCCGGCCCGAAAATCTTCGGGAACAGATCGGGTTGCAGCTTGCCCAGCGCGACATTGATATCCGTCACAGCCAGCGGTCCGCCTCGTCTGTAGCTCGCCGGCCCCGGTACCGCGCCAGCCGATTGCGGGCCCACACGGAAACGCCCACGATCATAACGCAGCACCGACCCGCCGCCCGCTGCCACCGTGTGGATGTGCAGCATGGGCACACGCATGCGCACGCCCGCGACTTCGGTTTCGTAAGCCTTCTCGAACGCGCCCGCATAGTGGGAGACATCGGTGGAAGTACCGCCCATATCGAAGCCAATGACCTTGTCGAACCCGGCCTGCTTGGCCGTTTCGACACAGGCAATAATTCCGCCTGCAGGGCCGGAAAGAATGGCATCGCGTCCGCGAAACTTTTGCGCGTCGATCAAACCGCCAGAGGACTGCATGAATTGCAATTGGCTGGTTCCCTCCGCCCCGGACAGTGCATCGGAAATTTGCGCAACACTGCTCCGCAAGACGGGTGTGAGATAGGCGTCAACCACGGTCGTTTCTGCACGCGGGACCAGCTTGGTAAGCGGGCTAACCTCATGGCTGACCGACACTTGCGCGAAGCCGACCCTGCGCGCCAATTGCGCCAATTGTTGCTCATGCTCTGCGTATTTATAGCCATGCATCAGCGCGATCGCGACGGAGCGTAGCCCCGTTGCATACGCGGCCTCAAGCTCGGCTTGCGCATGCTCCAGATCAAGCGCTCGCTCGACCGTGCCATCGGCCAGCACGCGCTCATTGACCTCGACCACTTCTGCATAAACGCAATCAGGCTTCTGAATATGCAGTGCAAATGTGTCTGGCCGCGCTTGCGTGCCGATCTCGACCACATCGCCCAGCCCGCGCGTTGTCACAAACAGGGTCGGCTCCCCCGCCCGTTCCAACAGCGCGTTCGTGGCGACCGTGGTGCCCATTTTGATTGCGGACACGGCATCGCCCGGAATGGGATCGTCTGCCTCAAGCCCAAGCACCGCGCGTATCCCATGCAGCGCCGCATCAGGATAGGCCTCTGGATTGTGCGAGAGGTATTTGCTGGTTTGCAGCGTCCCGTCCGGCGCGCGCGCAATGATGTCGGTGAACGTTCCGCCCCGGTCGATCCAAAACTGCCAACGGCCAGAAATTGGATCCGAATTTGGCAAATCGCCCTTGCTCATCAATGATCAATCCGGCTGCGAAAACGAGGCTCGCAGCATTGGGCGATCATTCGGCAAAAGGCAATTTCCTAACGCGCAGCCTTGGCGATTCCCACCGCTTCGCTGGCAAGTGCCGTGATCGCGGCATAGTCGCCACCGGCCACCGCGTCCTTCGGCGTCAACCAGCTGCCACCGCAGGCAATGACGCTAGGCACAGCCAGAAACTCGCCGAGATTTGCCGCTGACACGCCGCCTGTTGGCATGAAGCGCATTTCGCGGAAAACAGAGCCAAGCGCCTTCAGCATCGGCACACCGCCCGCAAGGCTCGCAGGGAAGAATTTTACTTCGCGCAGGCCGAGCGCATAGGCGCGTTGCACCTCGCCCGCTGTCATCGTGCCCGGGTAAATCGGCACATTCTGATCGAGACAATATTCGGCGATCTCATCGACCAAACCGGGGCACACGATAAATTGCGCACCGCTATCGAGAACTGACTTGCATTGATCCAGCGTGAGCACCGTACCCGCGCCGACGATCAATCCCTCGGTCTCGGCAATGATCGCTTCCATCCCTCGCTGCGCCCCATCGCTGCGCATTACGACTTCGATCACACTCAGGCCGCCCTCGGCAAGCGCGTTCGCCGTAGCCACAGCTTTTGCCGTGTCATCTTCACCGATCAGCGGGACAACTGGCGCCGCCGACAAACGCTTGGTCAATTCTTCGTGCATTGGTGTCTCCAAGAATGCGGCGTTTATGGCGCAAACTGGCGAAAACGTCTCGGAAAATCATACTCATCAGCGAATGAACACGTATGCACGTTTGACGCGCGCAGTATCGCGGGTAAGCAGTGACACATGAGCGCTTCTCTCCAGCTTCCTCCGCCGCCGTCACTGGGCGCCTTGGTCAAAGCTGGCGCATTCGCCCTGTTCTGTGACTTCGATGGCACTTTGGTTGAATTGGCCCCGACCCCTGATTCCATAGAGCCACGCGCTGATATGCTGACAAAGCTCAACGCGTTCAATCAACGCATCGGCGGGCGATTGGCGCTGGTCAGTGGACGCTCGGTTGGGGATGTCGAAAAGCATCTGGGGCCGATCCCACTCGCCATTGCAGGCTCTCACGGAGCAGACAAGCGCTTGGCCAATGGTCAAATTCTGGGCGTAAAGCCAAAGGCGGTTTCAGACGAATTGCTGCGAGCAGTTCGGGCATTTGCGACCGAGCATGGCGCGGCGTTGGAAGAAAAGCCTCACGG
>CAKZSF010000178.1 GCA_937920575.1 uncultured Sphingomonadaceae bacterium
AGGTCATAAAGCCATGCGGCACGCCTGCCAGCGCGTCCGCCTGTATCGCGACAGGCATATGTGTTGGCGAGTCAGGCATTCAGGCTTCGCGTGACTTGTTCGAACGTATCGCGGCTAAGCTTTTCCGCACCCGCAATCCGCTCCAGCTCGGCCTTCATCATGGCCGAACGCGCGGGCTCAATGCGCCGCCAGCGCCCCAGCGGCGAGACAAACCGCGCCGCCGTCTGCGGATTGACTGGATCTAGCGCGAGAATCAGATCGGCAATCATCCGATAACCCTCTCCGCTGGCATCATGGAAACCATGCGGATTGCCGGCAAACGCCCCATACAGTGAACGCACCCGGTTGGGGTTGCTGATTGTGAAATCGGGATGGTCGGCCAGCGTTTTGACTTGGTTCACAACATCGGGATGAAGCGACCACGCCTGCAACGTGAACCATTTGTCGATCACCAAATCATTGCCCGCAAAGCGCGCGTGGAAATCCGCCAGCTTCTCGCTCCGCTCAAGCGATTCGATTCCGCACAGAGTTGCCAATGCACTCTGGCGGTCGGTCATATTGTCAGCATTGTCATATTGGGCAGCCGCCAACTCGGTCGCTCTTACGGGATCGGAAGCCGCGAGAAGCCCCAGCACTTGCGCCTTCACTTTGCGTGCGCCCTTGGCGGCGAGATCAAGGCTGAATGGCACGTCGGAGGCTCGTTGATAGAGCTGGTGCAACTCCTCACCCAACTCCGCGCCCAACCACGCTTTCAAACCTTCGCGCTGTTCGTGAATTTTGCTCGGATTGGCGACGTGGAGCTGCTCGGCAATGTAGCTGTTGGCAGGCATGCCCATCAACTCACCGCGCATCAGATCATCGAGCGCATCGTCACCTATGACCGAGCGGTAAGCCTGAACTACAGACGCGCGTCCAGCATCACGCTGAGCCTTACTCAACGCGCCCGTCGTCGCGTCGACCAAATGCCGCGTCTGCAATTCCTGCAAGGCTTCATAGCGCGCGAACGGATCGTCATCATGGCTGGCGAGGAACACCAATTCCTTATCTGCAATGTCTCGCTCAATCGCGACCGGAGCCGTGTAGCCGCGATTGACGGACAGCACCGGTTTTGCAGCAAATCCATCGAAAGTGAAGCTCGCTTCAGATTCAACAATCGTGACCATCTGCTCTTCAGCAGCCGCACTGCCATCGGTCGGGTACAGCTTGATCCGCAGCGGGATCGGCATGGGCGACTTGTCCGTCTGTCCGGGAGTATCAGGCACAGTCTGCGTCGCGTGCAGGGTCACCTGATCGCCCGAATGATCCAGCTTTAGCGAGACTTTTGGCGTGCCGGCTTGGGAATACCACAGGCGGAACTGCGCAAGGTCGAGCCCTGCGCCATCCTCAATCGCACGGACGAAATCCTCACAGGTCGCCGCCTCGCCATCGTGCCGGTCGAAATAGAGATCACACCCTTTTCGAAACGCCGCCTCGCCACGTTCGAATTGGGCCATGCTGCGCATCATGCGGATGACTTCTGCGCCCTTGTTGTAAACAGTCGCGGTGTAGAAATTGCTGATTTCGCGGTAGCTGTCCGGGCGGATCGGGTGCGCGAGCGGGCCGGAATCTTCCGGGAATTGCGCCGCGCGCAAGATCCGCACATCCTCGATCCGCTTAACCGGGGCGCTGCCCATATCCTGGCTGAACAGCTGATCACGCAGCACGGTGAAGCCTTCTTTCAGGCTGAGCTGAAACCAGTCGCGGCAGGTCACACGGTTGCCTGACCAATTGTGAAAATACTCGTGGGCGATCACGCCCTCGACCCCGTCAAAATCGGCATCGGTTGCGGTCTCGACATCGGCCAGCACATATTTGGTGTTGAAGACGTTGAGGCTTTTGTTCTCCATCGCGCCCATGTTGAAATCGCTGACCGCAACGATGTTGAAGATGCCCAGATCGTATTCGCGGCCGAACACCTCCTCGTCCCACTTCATCGAGCGTTTGAGGGAATCCATCGCGTGATGCGTGCGGTCCAGATCGCCATCCCGCACCCAGATTGCCAACTCAACTTCACGGCCTGACATCGTTGTGAAGCTATCTTTGTTGACCACCAAATCGCCTGCAACCAGCGCAAACAGATAGCTCGGCTTGGGCCATGGATCGTGCCACTCGGCCCAATGCGTACCGTCACCACGGTCGCCCTCGCCCACCTTGTCGCCATTGCTGAGCAGGATCGGGAATTGCTCTTTCGATCCCTCCATCAGCACGGTGTAAGTGCTCAACACATCGGGGCGGTCTGGGAAGAAAGTAATCCGCCGGAAACCTTCCGCCTCGCATTGTGTGCACAGCATGCCATTGGAGGCATAGAGCCCGTCCAATGCGGTGTTGGCGGTGGGGTTGATTTCCGTCGCAATCGCGACCTCATGGCTTGGGCCGGGGAGAATCAGGATTAGGTCAGAGCCGTCCATTTCCCATTCGTTGTTCTCTTCCCCGTCGACAATGACGCCTACCGGATCGAGGCCATCCCCATTCAGGCGCAGCTTGGTAGACGCTTCGGCGGCTGGATTGCGCTCCACGGTCAGTGTCGCAACCACCGCGGTTCGCGTCAGGCCAAGGTTAAACGCCAGCTTGATCTGCGGCACCAGCCACGGGAACGGTGTGTAATCCTCGCGCCGG
>CAKZSF010000179.1 GCA_937920575.1 uncultured Sphingomonadaceae bacterium
TTCCTCCTCGCCCTCTTGCGGTTCCATTGCCGTCAATTCGCTGAGATGCGCGAGCAGCAGATCCTGCTCCTCACGCGCTTGTTCGATCCCTTCACGCGCATCGGCCAACGCCGTCTTGGCTTTCTGCCAATTGCGCCACGCCTTGCCGATGGTTTCGGGATTCACTCCGGCAAAACGATCAAGCAATGTCCGGTGCCCTTTGGGGTTCACCAACCCGCGATCATCATGCTGCCCGTGAAGCTCCACCAGATGCCCGCCAATTGCGCGCAGCAATGCCACGCCAACTGGTTGGTCGTTGATAAAGGCCTTGGAACCGCCGTCGGATTTAAGACGCCGCCGGATAATCAGCGGCTCGCCCTGATCCAGCTCAACCTCGGCTTCTTCCAGCGCTGTTCTGATACCGTCCGGCAGGGTGTTGAATTCAAACGTTGCCGTCGCGCTCGCTTGCTCTTCGCCCGCGCGCACCAACCCGCTATCCGCGCGATTGCCCAGAATTAGCCCCAGCGCGTCCAGCAGGATGGACTTACCCGCGCCTGTCTCACCCGTCAGCACGCCGAGGCCGTGGTTGAACTCTAGGTCCAATGCCTCGATCAGGACGATGTTACGGATGGAAAGCGAAGTCAGCATGGTTCAATCACGCTCAATAGCGCGTCATGTCATGCGGGTCACGGCTGTTCGCCGCGAGTTTCGACAGGTGCGATTGTTGGCTTAGCCGCCGAGCAGAGTGGGCGCTTCGTCGCCGATCAAGTCATACGCCTTGTCATACCACTCATTACCCGGATAATTGGAGCCGAGAACTGCCGCGTATTTTCTAGCCTCTTGCGGCACACCAAGCGCCAGACTTGTCTCAACCAAACGATACAGGCCTTCCGGCGTGTGGCTGGTGGTCTGGTATTGCTTGATAACGTTCTGGAAGCGCAATTGCGCGGCCAGCCATTTACCGGTTTCCTGATAAAAACGGCCGATCTCCATTTCCTTGCCAGCCAAGTGATCGTTGACGAGATCGACTTTCAGCTTCGCATCGGCGGCGTATTTGGTCCCCGGATAGCGGCGCTGCACTTCGTTCAACGCAGTCAGCGCCTGATTGGTCACGCTCTGATCACGCTGCACATCGCTGATCTGCTCGTAATAGCTGAGCGCGATCAGATAATACGCATAAGGCGCGTCTTTGTTGCCTGGGTGGATAGAGAGGAAACGCTGCGCCGATTGGATCGATTTGTTGTAATCGCTGCCGACGTAATAGCTGAACGCACTCATCAACTGTGCGCGGCGCGCCCATGGTGAATAGGGGTGCTGGCGCTCAACTTCGTCAAACAGAGCAGCCGCAACGCGGGCTTGCCCGTTATCAAGCCGAGTCTTCGCCGCCCCGTACAGCGATTCAACATCGCGTGCGACATAGGCTGTATCAATCGGACCACCGCCGCCACCGCCGCCGCAAGCAGCAGTGAGTGAACCCAAAGCCACGGCTGTGGCGATCTTTGCCGAACGACGGCTGAAAAGCGCAGAATTTTTGATCATGTCATCGCCTATAGCCAGCGCTTGGCTGAACGCCAAGTGAAAGACTGGAATTGCGTTACGCTTATCCCTAGCCTGCAACAGTCAAACGAGGAGAAGCAGGCATGAGCGGTGAAAAGAAAGTTTTTCTGGTTATCGGTGCCGGTGCTGGAATCGGCGGTCATGTGGCCAAGAAGTTTGCTAGCGAAGGATACCACGCCGTGCTTTGTCGTCGGTCAGATGAAGCTGGTCTGCAAAAGCTGATCAGCGATATCGAGGATGCAGGCGGCTCTGCCAGCGGCCGATTGCTGAACACTGTCGAAGATGGAACGATCGAACAATTGGTCGAAGACGTCGAAACGCAGATTGGCCCAATCCAATGTGCGCTGTTCAATTTGGGCGCGCAAATCGGCAATCGCACTCTAGCGGACACACCGCACAAGACATTTGAGCTAGGCTGGAGAATTGCAACGTTTGGCCTGTTCCGCCTCGCATCCGCGCTGTTCCCGCACATGGAGAAACGCGGTGAAGGATCACTGCTAGTGACTTCTGCCACTGCAGCGATGCGCGGCAATGCAGGGCAGCATTCGCACGCGGCGGCAATGGGCGGTCGGCGCATGCTGTGTCAAACACTCAACGCGGAATTCGCACCCAAGGGGATCCATGTGGCGCATATCGTGATCGATGGCCCAGTCGAGGCACCAGACACTCTCGGCAAGCTGCTGGGGCCCGAACTTTACGAGAAGCTGCTCGACACAAAAGGCAACGGCAAAGACGAGTTGCTCGTCCCTTCAGAAATGGCCGAAACGTATTACCATATCGCGCATCAGCACCGCTCCAGCTGGTCGCATGAAATTGATTTGCGTCCGTGGAAAGATGCACCCTGGTGGAACGATAACTAGGCGTTGGTGTGATTAGACCGGATTGCCCGACGCCGCGACTTCAGCATAGGCTTCTGCAATTTCTCCTACATCATAGCTTTCCGGCCGGTTCAGCAAACGGTCCAGTTCTGGCCAATTATCATCGACAGCTTTACGCCCCTTGTCGATCGCGGATTGGATCGATTTTTGGTTGAACTCCAACGTGTCGCTGACATCTTCGTCCGGCTCCAGCACCATGATTGGCGATAGGCAGTATTTGCCCAGGCTTTCGTTGATCGGGCGCATAACCTCGGCAATCTTGTCCTCTGGCATTCCCTCGCTCAGCAGAAATGTCCGTTGCTGCTCTCGAGCAGTCAGCAGGTCATTGATCCAATTCGCAACCTTGGTGTCGTTGACTTCCACTTCGGAGGTTTGGATCCCCGCACAGCGCAAGGCGATCTTGAAAAGGTTCGGGAAGTACTCTTCCTTAGGAGCTTTCTTGCCAGGCGAAGCGCGCACAGCGAGAACGGCGCTCGGCTTCGTTTCAAGCACTGCACCCAAGGGAGTCACATCACGGACTCCGCCATCGACCCATTGGGTCTGAGCACCATGCATATCGTAAGTTGTGAGCGGATCGAAATAGACCGGCATCGCACAGCTGCCATAGACCCACTCATGAATATCCGGTGTCGTCTCATCGATTGCTTTGAAATCGCCCGATTGCAGATTGACCACACCCAGTCGCAGTTTCTTGCCAGTGCTTGCCAACTTTTCTTCGTCAGCAAAGCCCTTCAGCAATTTGCGCAAGGGGCGCGTGTCGTACATCGCGTCCTCGCCGACCAGGAACCCGGCCAAG
>CAKZSF010000180.1 GCA_937920575.1 uncultured Sphingomonadaceae bacterium
TTTGGTTTGACGAGCTGGAAGTGGGGCAGATGTTCCACCACGACATTCGCCGCACTGTGACAGAGACGGACAATGTCCTCTTCACCACTCTATCGCACAATCCCGCGCAGCTGCATCTGGACGCTGAGTATATGAAGGGCACGGACTATGGCCGTGTGCTGGTCAATTCATGCTTCACTCTGTCGTTGATGGTGGGGGTGTCAGTGGGCGACACAACGCTGGGAACGGCGATTGCCAATCTGGGATGGGACGAGGTGCGGTTTCCCGCGCCGGTCTTCATCGGAGACACGTTGAGGATCGAAACCGAAGTGCTGGAGCTTCGGACAAGCAAGTCGCGCCCCAACGCCGGGATCGTGACCTTTCTTCATCGCGCGTATAATCAGGATGAGGTGTTGGTTGCCTCGTGCAAGCGTTCCGGCCTGCAGCATAAGAAGCCCGCATCATGAAGCCGATCCGATCCTTCCTGTTCATTCCCGGTGACAGCGAGAAAAAGCTCGCAAAGGCCGATGCTTGTGGCGCGGATGCGGTGATCCTCGATCTGGAAGATGCCGTCGCGCCGGACAACAAGCCGGCTGCGCGCCAGATGGTGGCGGATTTTCTGGCCGAGCGTCCTAAAACCGTCCGCACAACGCAATTCTGGGTGCGCGTGAATCCGCTCGACACTGGTATGGCTGGGGATGATCTGGCGGCAGTGATGGCAGGCGCGCCGGACGGCATAGTCCAACCCAAAACGGACGGAGCCGATTGCGTGGCACAGCTGAGCGCGATGCTGGCCAAGGCTGAGGATGCGACGGGGCAGGGCGGGGCCACCACTCCGGTCATGCCAGTAGCGACCGAAACACCGATTGCTCCGTTCAAACTGGGCGAGTTCGCGGACGCTGATCTGGAGCGGCTCTATGGCCTGACATGGGGTGCTGAAGATTTGGCGGCGGCGCTGGGCGCTACCGGCAATCGCGGGCCCGATGGCGAGTGGTTGTTTACGTACAAGCTGGTGCGCTCGCTAACACTGATGGCTGCGCACGCGGCGCAAGTTGTTCCGATTGATACGCTCTATGCCGATTTTCGCGATGCGGAAGGGCTGCGCGCCGAGAGCCGCCAGTCGCGTGCGGAGGGGTTTATGGGCCGTCTCGCCATTCATCCTGCGCAAGTTGAAATCATCAACGAATGCTACACGCCCAGCGATGATGAAGTCGCATTTGCGCGCCGCGTCGTGGAGGCTTTCGCTGCACAGCCGGGCACGGGAACTGTCGGGATCGATGGCAAAATGTTCGACATCCCGCATTTGAAAGCGGCACAACGGACGCTGTCGGTCGCAGAGGCGTTTGCAACCTAAATGGCTCGATGCGCCTCTAGCCAATTTGCCAAATCGGTTAAAACTCGCGCGCGCTCCGGCTCGTTGAATATCTCGTGATAGAGCCCATCATAGACCTTTTCGGTCATGTCACTGCTGCCAAATCGCCGGGCGATAGGTTGCGCGTGCTTTAACTTGACCAGCGCGTCGGCCGCGCCGTGCATGTACAGAGTCGGTACCGTGATCGATGCGACGGCACGTTTGTATCTCGCGATCGCATCCATCATCGAGCTGGCTGTGGCAGCGGGAACTTTGCCGCGAAACACCAACGGATCTGCGCGATAATCCTCAACAACGCTGCCATCGCGGCTGACCGCTGCGGAATCGAGCTTGGTCACGCCCATTGCCGGATTGATGCGTTTAAACAGGCGCAGCAGGGCGCGGGTAATGGGTGGAACGCCGCCGCCAATCGCGGGGCCGGATAGGATCAATCCAGAGAGCTTTTCCTGATAGGTCAGCGCATAATGAGTCGCGATCGAGCCGCCCATGGAATGGCCAATCAGCTTGACCGCATCGACGCCATTCTCGTCGCGAACTTGATTGATCAGCGTGTCGAGATCTGCATCGGTTGCCGCGAAACTCTCGATCACTGCGGGCAGGCCATCGGATTTGCCGTGGCCATGATGATCAAGCGCATGCACGGCGTAGCCCAGCGGGACAAAGAAGTCGGCAAACTCCTGATAGCGCATCGCGTGTTCAGCATAGCCATGTGCGATGACCAGATGATCGCGGGCCGTGCCATCTGGCAGCCAATGATAGGTTGCGATGGTGCGTCCACCGACCCCGGCAAAGTGTCGTTCTGTGGGTTTCGTTTGCATGCCACCTGTGTGAAGGGACAATGCGCATGGTTCAAGCGTTAAACAATTCTCGCTATAGGCATCCCCGATGAGCATGATCCGCCTTGACCGTCACTATGTCGAGAAGCCGTGGGGCCGCATCGATTTGCCGTCTGCATTTGGCGCAGGCGATGCGCGCATTGGCGAGGTGTGGTACGATCTGGCTGGCGCCGCAGATGGTGACAAGCTCCCACTTTTGCTGAAATGGTTATTCACGAGCGAAAAACTATCCATACAGGTTCATCCAAATGATGCGCAGGCGCGCGAAGTGGGCGAACCCTCCGGCAAGGAGGAATGCTGGATTGTGACTGCGACCGAGGGCGACGCGCGGATCGGAATGGGTACGTTGAAACCTCTTTCCGACGTGGAATTGCGCGAAGCCTCGCTATCGGGTGAAATCGAGCAATTGATGGACTGGAAAAAGGTCGCAGCTGGCGATTGGTTCTATATTCCGGCGGGCACCGTTCACGCGATTGGAGCGGGCGTAACTCTGGTTGAGATGCAGCAGAACGCTGACATTACTTATCGTCTGTATGATTATGGCCGCCCGCGCGAACTGCATCTGGATCGCGGCATCGCTGTGTCGGAGGCCAAACCCTATGCAGAGCCGCGCAGTGGTTCGTTGGGCGATGCGATGGGTGAGGCCAAGCTCCTGGTGGACGGGCCGCATTTCCGCATGTGGTACGGTTTGGGCAGCAGCGCCAAGGCGCTCGCCGAGCATGGCTCGCTGTGGGTCGTGCCGCTGGAAGGTGGCGATGCAGGTCAGGTTTTCTACGGCGACGTTTCAGCTGACGATCAACTGCCCGATGCGCCGTGCCTGATCAGCGCCGGCTACTCGTAATTGCGCTCTTCCCACCACGGATAATAGTCTGGCATGTCGCTCGACACTTTGTCGGGATAGACTGCCGGGCGCTTCTCCAGGAATGACGTGACGCCTTCTTTCGCGTCTTCGCTGCGGCCACGTGTCAGAATGCCGCGGCTGTCGACTTTGTGGGCCTCCATCGGGTGATCCATGCCCAAACCATGCCACAGCATCGCGCGGGTGAGTGCGACGGACACCGGTGCAGTGTTCTCTGCAATTTCCATCGCTTTGGCGCGGGCCACTTCCATCAGCTTGTCTTGCGGAACAACCTCGCTGATCAGGCCGCCTGCCTTTGCCTCAGCCGCGTCGAACACTTTGCCTGAATAGCACCAGTCGAGCGCTTGGGAGATGCCGACCACGCGCGGGAGGAAGTAGGATGAGCACGCCTCTGGCACGATTCCGCGCCGGGCAAACACAAAGCCGAACCGCGCGTTGTCGCTCGCGATGCGGATGTCCATCGGCAGCAGCATGGTGGAACCAACGCCCACCGCCGCGCCATTGACCGCCGCGATCACCGGTTTCTTGCTGTCAAAGATCCGCAAAGTCAGCAGGCCGCCGCCATCGCGAGCCTCGCGTGCGGAATAGTCCAGCGAGCCATCCTCGCGCACCACGCGGGATCGGCCGTCCTTGGCAAATGTATCGCCGCCGCTCGACAAATCCGCACCGGCGCAAAAGGCGCGCTCGCCTTCGCCCGTCACGATTACCGCGCGCACATCGTCATTCGCATCAGTCTGATCGAACGCTTCGATCATCTCGTGCATCATTCGCGCGGTGAAGGCGTTCATCTTGTCTGGACGATAGAGCGTGATCGTCGCGATTGGCCCATCGATATCGAGACGGATTTGTTCAAAGGACATGGCGGTTCTCTCCCAATTGTGACCTGCCGCATCCCAACTCGTCACTCGATTAGAATGCGGCGATACCTGTAATCGCTCTACCCATTATCAGAGCGTGGACGTCATGCGTCCCCTCATAAGTGTTGACGGTTTCCAGATTCACCATGTGGCGGATCACTTGATACTCGTCAGAAATGCCATTGCCGCCATGCATGTCGCGCGCGGCGCGGGCGATATCGAGCGCCTTGCCGACATTGTTGCGTTTGACGATGGAGATCATTTCCGGTGCTTCCTGCCCCTCATCCATCAAACGCCCGACGCGCAAGGATGCTTGGAGGCCAAGGCTGATCTCCGCCATCATGTCGGCCAGCTTCTTCTGGAACAGCTGTGTCGCGGCTAGAGGCCGCCCGAATTGCTGGCGATCAAGGCCATATTGGCGAGCGGCATGCATGCAGAATTCTGCCGCGCCCATGCTGCCCCAGCTGATGCCATAACGTGCGCGGTTGAGGCACGAAAACGGCCCTTTCAACCCTTGCACTTCGGGGAATAGCGCGCTGGCCGGAACGCGCACATCGTCCATCATGATCATGCCGGTTGTGGAGGCGCGTAAGGAGACTTTGCCCTCGATCTTCGGCGCAGACAGCCCCTTCATGCCCTTTTCCAGCACAAAGCCGCGAATGCCGCCGCCATGCTCCTCGCTTTTGGCCCACACGACAAAAACATCGGCGAAGGGCGAGTTCGAAATCCATGTTTTCGCGCCATTGAGGACGTAATCGTCCCCATCACGCCGCGCGACCGTGGTCATGCCCGCCGGATCAGATCCCGCGTCTGGTTCAGTCAGGCCAAAGCAGCCAATCAACTCACCGCTGGCGAGGCCCGGCAAATATTTCTGGCGTTGCTCTTCGGTACCGAAGGCGTGGATCGGATACATCACAAGGCTCGATTGGACAGAGGCCATAGAGCGATATCCGCTGTCGACGCGTTCAATCTCGCGCGCGATCAGGCCGTAGGCGACATAGCCTGCGCCCGCGCCGCCATATTCAGCAGGGATCGTCGCACCCAGCAGGCCCGCTCGGCCCATCAGCGGGAAGAGTTCAGGCGCGTCCACTTCGCCGCGAAACGCATCCTGCACGCGCGGTTGCAGTTCACCTTGCGCAAACCCATGCGCGGCGTCGCGCACCATGCGTTCTTCTTCGGTGAATTGTCCCTCCAGATTGAAGGGATCGGCCCAGTCAAACGGCACCATAATCGTGTGTCCTGTTGTTCAAAAAATGCGGTCAGTTTGCGCCGAATTTGGCGGAGAATCCATCCGCATCGCCAGCTGTGAGAAGTTTGGCTTGCTCGACCCAGCTATCACGCCGGATACGACCCTGAAAACGGCCAAGCTGCGCGTCGATGCGATCAATTTCGGCATCGTCCCACGCCGCTATCTGCGCGAAGCTGGTGATGCCCAGATCAGCAAGCGTGGTGCTCAGCTTTGGGCCAAGGCCTTTGATCTGGGTGAGGTTATCGGAGGTTGCTGCGGGAACAGCGACTGGAACAGGCGTAGGCTCCGGTTTCGGAACCTTCGGTGCGTCACTTGCAGCGGGCGGCGCATCAATCAAAGCCTGATTGCGCTGGCTCGGCGCGGCATCTTCGTCCAGCACGTCGCGCGTGTCGATTTCCACCCGCGTCTTGCGATTGGCGGACATGACCAGCCAAACGACCAAGAAGCCGACAACGAACGCCGCAGCGATCAGCCACCAATATTGCGTGAGTATTTCTTCCATCAGCCGTGTCCCTGCTAGACGCAATTCATTCGCAGATGCGTCTAGCGGAGACGGTGGCTGTGGTTCAACCAACAAGCGCGATATTTCTGCCCAGCAGTGGGCAGATGCGGATCAATTGGCGGAGAGATTGCCCGCCAGTGAGTTGAGCCGTTTGAATTCCTGCCGCCAGAAATTGCCTTGGTCGCCAGCAAGCCCGTTGATCCGGTTGAAGGAGTACCCTTTCAACATCGGATCGCCGCGCAGTTTCTGCCCATAGGCCGCCACGGCGGTCGCAAAGGCAAAATCACCACGCGGGGTTGAGGCGGAGTTCAATGCGCTGGCAGGAATGACTTTCTCGATCAGTTTCGAGCGGGTTCCCTTGGGTGTTTTGTAGCGCAGTTTGACATGGGCCATCTCGCTGCCGCGCACATCGCCTTTCACATCGCTGGCGCCGCCATAGCGCAGCGGATCGACCCAGCCTTTTGCGCCGGTTGGTACGACTTCATAGATCGCGGTGACCTGATGTCCTGCGCCAATGTCGCCTGCATCGACTGCGTCATTGTTGAAATCCTCGTTGCGCAGCGCGCGGTTTTCATAGCCGATCAAACGATATTGGCTGACGATGGCGGGGTTGAACTCGACCTGGATTTTTACGTCCTTGGCAATCGTGAAGAGCGTCGATTGCATCTCTTCAGACAACACCTTCTGCGCTTCCAACGCGGTGTCGATATAGGCGTAATTGCCATTACCGTGATCGGCCACGCGCTCCATCAGCGCCTCGTTGTAATTGCCTGTGCCAAAGCCCAACGTGGTCAGCGTGATCCCGGAATCGCGCTGTTTCTCGATCATTTCAATCAGTTGTTTGTTGTCGCTAACACCGACGTTGAAATCGCCATCGGTGGCCATGATCACACGGTTGACGCCATCCTTGATGAAATGCTCTCGCGCCAGATCATAAGCCATGTTCATGGCTGCACCGCCTGCAGTTGATCCTCCTGCTTGCAGGCGGTTGAGTGCTGCACGGATTTTCGTCGTGTCGTTGGTGGGCTCCAGCGCAACGCTGACACGTCCTGAATAGATCACGATAGACACTTGATCCTTGGGCCCCAGCTCGCCGGCCAGATTGCTCAGGGCGGTTTTGACCAAAGGCAGCTTGTCAGGACGGTTCATCGAACCAGAGACGTCGACGAGGAAAACGAGGTTTGCCGGCGGACGCTCGTCACGATCGATATCGTAGCCGCGTAGGCCAATCCGCATCAGCCGTGTGTCATCGTTCCACGGTGATTTCGCCAGATCGGTCGTGACCGTGAAGGGCACGTCGCGATTGTCCGGGCGCGGATAGTCATAGCGGAAATAGTTGATCAGTTCCTCGGTGCGTACAGCATCCTTGGGCGGCAAGCTGCCATTGGAAAGGAAACGCCGCGTGTTGGCGTATGCGCC
>CAKZSF010000181.1 GCA_937920575.1 uncultured Sphingomonadaceae bacterium
CGCTCGATCTGAAGATCGTCCAAGCCGCCCAATTCTGGATCAGCGAAGAACACGCCGTCGCTTTCCAGGCTTTGGCGTTGGTGCGATACGGTGAATGTCCAATCGGGTGTGAACTCCCACAGCGCTGAGACGCGGAAGCCCGCATATTGCGTATCGTTGAAGTTCTCTTCAGTGAATTGGCCGTTGGTCGCCTCGATGAAGTTCACATTGGCATCAAGCAGCGCGAGCGTCGCCGGATCGGATTGGAAGCCGCCACGGTTTGCATTGACTGGAACGCCGTTGCTGCGGACTGTGCCCGATGGACGGAAGCGACCGCTTTCGCGGACGCTGCGTGTGCCTGCAATGTTGTCGATATAGCCGCCTTGATCGTCGAGATAGGCAACGGCACGCAAGGCGATGTTTTCGGTAACCGGCAGGTTGAGCATCGCCTCTGCCTTGTAGCTCGCCTCACCACCTTTAGTGGTAGAGATCGCTGCAGAGAACGACGCATCCAAACCAGCCAGCGACGGCTTATTCGTGATCAGGCGAACAACGCCTGCCTGCGAGCTTGCGCCAAACAAGGTGCCTTGTGGGCCGGAGAGAACCTCAATCCGTTCAAGGTCAGCCGCATAAACATCCAGGTTACGACCTGGTTGCGACAGCGGTTGATCGTTCAGATACAACGCGACGTTCGGCGCCAGGCCAGCAACGCCAGCGACAGTGATGTTGGGTGTGGTAGAGGCCAGACCGCGAATGTAGATCGTGCTTTGACCCGGGCCATTGCCGCCGGCCGTTACTGTCGGCAGCTGATCGAGATAATCCTCGAATGTGTCGATGTTCAACTCGTCGAGCTGTTCTTCGCCAATAGCCGCGACCGAGACTGGCACGTCTTGCAAGTCTTGCGCGCGCTTCTGCGCGGTAACAACGATGGTGACAACACCACCCTCGCGCTCTGTTCCGTCAGTGGTGGTTTCGGCTGCCTCTTGCGCGGCTGCCGGTGACATGATCGCTACAGCCAACGCGCCAGCTGACACGCTGCTTACGAACTTCTTCATTATAATGACCCCTTTTGGTCCCTATGGAATTTGCGCACACAGCCCGAATGGTGGTGCGTTCAAATATTACAGTGCAGGAAATAAGGAAATTTTCCGCGCCCCGTTCGGCTAGCAAGCAACGCTTGGCCAAACCACAGCCCGACTAGACAATTTCCCGATTGGTTTCAAGCATGTTGCAATAACACAACATTGAAACTCGATATGAAATACATATTAAGTATCGAGGGCAATTAACAATAAATTGCAAACATACAGAATGTGTTACTGGAAATTGGGAAATACCCAATCGAAATACTGTTAAGTATTGTCAAATGTAGGCTGATGAGTTCTTATATATCGGCGATAAGGTCTTTGGTTTATTCTGCAGCGGTTACTTCTTGCTCCAGCTCTCGGCAGCCTTCCGCAGTAGTGGGAACGCCATGACGCTTGCGAATCAGGTCGTAAATGATCGCCTTCATGATCGAGATGGCCATCAACGCCAGCACAACTGAAAAGGGCAGGGCGCCGATAATCATGGTCGTGCTGATCGCATCAATCCCGCCAAGGATCATCATGCTCCCCACCACAAACGAAAGCGCCGCTCCCCAGAAGACGATGTGAAGCTGACGACCGCCTTCAGTCTCCCCGGCTCCGTTGATCGTGTTCACAATCAAGATCGCGCTATCCACCGATGTCACCAGATACGTCATCAACAGAATGACGACCATGAACGACACAAATAAGGCGAGGCCCGGGTCAAGCAGCACGGCCAACGTTGCGAACAGTTGATCCGCTATGCCGGCTTCTACGATTGATCCTTGTGCAACGCCGCTCAGCTCGAGCTCAATCGCGGTGCCGCCGACTATGGTCATCCACATGAAGCACATCAACGAAGGCACCAGCACGACGCCAAAAATATATTCGCGGATTGTGCGACCGCGTGAAACGCGGGCGATAAACATGCCAACAAAGGGCGCAAAAGCAATCCACCAGGCCCAATAGAATACGGACCAGTCAAGCTGCCATTGGACCAGTGCATCGCCCATTTCGCTGCCATCGCTGGTAAACAGCGACAGCTGGTTGGCCGGCAATGTCGTTAGATAATCCAGCACGCCCGTGCCCAGCAATTGGAAACCGTACAATCCGGAACCCACCGCAACGAACAAGGCGAGCAGGGCAAAGGAGAGCCCCATATTCAGATTGGAAAGCCATTTGATGCCGCGCCCGACGCCCGACAGAGCGCTGAGTGTTGATGCGCCCACGAGGACCAGCAATGCGACGACAATCGCAATGGCGCTCGCCTTCAGGCCGTCCTCACCCATATCAGTGACCAGCCAATCGCCCATGCCGACACGGTGCAGGCCCATAACGAACTGCTCTACGCCAAGGCTCATTGTGACAGCGACGCCCAAAATCGTTGCAACCACTGCGACCACATCCACGATGTGGCCTGCCATTCCCGACATGCGCTCGCCAAACAGGGGCGCGAGGCTGGAACGAATTGTGAGTGGCAGATCGCGGCGATAAGCGACGTAGCCAATCGCAAGGCCAACCAGCGCATAGGTTGCCCAAGCCGCAAAGCCCCAATGCAGGAACGTATAGACATAAGCAGGGCGCACCGCCTCTGCCGATCGCGCCTCGATTGCGCCTCTAATAATGTCTGGATTATTCGAGAAATGCGACAGTGGCTCACCGGTAGAATAGGTGAGCATTCCAATCCCAATGCCTGCTCCGAACAGCATGGCAAACCAAGAGAAGCGAGAGAACTCCGGCTCTTCATCCATCGTTCCGATCTTCAGACGCCCAGATGCTGGGAAAACAGCAAGCACCAGCGCGACCAACATCAAGGCAGCGACGAGATAAACATACCAACCCGAGAAGGAGGCAATGATATTGGTGTTTGCCGCGCTCAATGTTTGACTGGCGTTAACCGGAAAAAAGATCGCCCACATGATCAACAAGGACACGATGACCTTGCTGGGGATGGTGACTTGACGGCTAAACCCGTCGTAAAAGCCACGGTCATGTGTGTCGATGTCCAGCTCTACCAATGGTGGATCGATAGGCGGCTCTGAATTATCAGATGACGATTGAAATGAGATTGGAATGACCTGCTTTTTGTGAATGTTTTGGTCGTTTTGGGCCGATGACGCTCGCGATGCGCCGCCCTGTCATCCAACCATAGACAGTTGGGCTAGCGATGCAAACCGTATGGGGAAAGTCTGCCAACCGCACAACTGCGCGCAG
>CAKZSF010000182.1 GCA_937920575.1 uncultured Sphingomonadaceae bacterium
CAGGCTCGCACGCGACGCCCCGCACACGGGGACATTGGCATAGGCGCGTTGAAACAACATTCCTTGCGATGCCAGCGCATCGATATTCGGCGTGATCGCATAGGGATCACCCATCGCGCCCATTGCTGTGCGGTAATCATCGATGAGAATAAACAGCACATTGGCTGGCTTTTGCTCCGCCGTAGTCACGTCACTGCCGGACGGCATTGTCTGGCAACCAAGCAGAGACAAGCAGGCCAAAACGACCACTAAAGTGAGAGACGGATTAGAGAGAGTGCGCACTGAACACTTGTGACCCTTCTTGAGCGAAACTGATGAAATGAACTATCAGCGGTCGCGCCTGGTGTAAAATGCTTAAGATGGTCAGGCCTATGCCAGGCGGATCGCCCGCGCGTGCTTGAATGGCTTGCTCTGCCCGCCAACAGCGCAAGCACAAATAGCACCTCGCGCATGCCGCGGAACCCCGCACACATCGCGTCAGATTTTCTGAAAAGTTGGTAGCGGAGGAGGGACTCGAACCCCCGACACATGGATTATGATTCCACTGCTCTAACCACCTGAGCTACTCCGCCCCGATTGCGAGCCATTTCGGCCACACGCCCTTGGGCAAGGCCGCGCATTTAGGGCGGCCCTTCTCCTTGGTCAACCACCAAGTGACCCGCGAAAGCGCCAATCCCGCACAAATTCCCATGGGCCCCCGCGATAGATGTGCAGCGCAAGGCCTGCGAAGGTGAAAACACGCGGGTGAATTGTGGGTTCAAGTTCTGCCTGGAGAGCCTTGGCTTCGTTCGAGGAGACCTTGTTTTGAATGGTTATATGCAGGCGCGGCTTGTGTTGATCCTGCGCCGTTAGCATCCCGTGGAAGTGCTCCGCGATCTGGGAGCGAATATCGAGCATCGCGAAGCTGGATAGCTTCAAAGCTGTCCCTCGTCCCAATGACATGATCCCTTCCAAATGTGCCACCGGTGGAGCGTGTTCGGCCGCCATCCGCGCCAAGACATCGCGTAGCTCTTCCTCGCAAAAGCGTGGCAAAGCATGAAACAGCGTGACATGCGCATCCAGATAGTTGCGCTCTGGCGGAAAGTTCTGACGCCGCAAGCCCGTCGCCCATGCCGCCAGGTCAGGCGGCAACTGCGCGGTCAGAATTAGGGGATCGTCGCCGCTTCCTTCGCTCACATTTCGCCACGTTCGCGGCGGATCGCAAACCAGCGTTCGACATTGGCGTTGTGTTCTTCCAACGTGTCCGCGAATTCGTGGCCGCCTGTGCCATCAGCGACCATGAACAGCGCACTGGTCTCTTCCGGATTGAGTACCGCAGCGATGCTTTCGCGCCCGGGATTGGTGATCGGCCCTTTGGGCAGGCCCATCATCGAATAGGTGTTGTAATCGTTGATGTCCGCGATCTCTGATTGACGAATGCGCCGCCCCAGCGGTTTTCCCTTGGTAATCGGATAAATGATTGTTGGATCCGCCTGCAGCATCATCGGCTTCTTGATGCGGTTGGAATAGAGCCCTGCAACCATACGGCGCTCTTCGGGCTTGCCCGTTTCCTTCTCTACAATAGAAGCGAGGATGACGGCATCTCTGGGCGTGCTGACGACTGTGCGAGTCGTGCGTTCAGGCCACAGCTCGGCCAGCGCCTCAACCATCGCTTGCTGCATGCGTTTGAGCACGGCAGCACGGCTTTCTCCGCGTTCAAAGGAGTATGTGTCAGGCAGGACTGAGCCCTCGGCCGGGATGTCGATATCTCCGGTTAGCAGATCCTCAGCCATCAGCTTATCATGCACGATCACAGATGGTGTGCCCTCGGGAATCGTGATTTGGCGCAACACAACATTGCCGAATTGGAACAGCGAGAGAATCTGGCTCTCGCTTACACCGGCAGGCAGCTTGAACTCGCCCGCTTTCACCGGCTCACTGCCGCCGATCAGCTTCGCGCGCAGAAGGAAACGATCAGCCGAA
Source organism: uncultured Sphingomonadaceae bacterium (assembly GCA_937920575.1). Classification (GTDB taxonomy): domain Bacteria; phylum Pseudomonadota; class Alphaproteobacteria; order Sphingomonadales; family Sphingomonadaceae; genus CAKZSF01. The sequence continues at coordinate 1,963 of CAKZSF010000182.1, forward strand.
CCAATCGCCCCCAAATCTTCCAATTCGCTTGCGACAGAGGTCAGCGTCGATCCATCCTTTACGATGAACGGCTGCTCTTCCTCTAACGGCCCCGACCCGAACCAACCATACAGAAACACTGCACCAATCAGCGCGATTCCAAGCAGGCCAGCACCTACAATACCTGTTGCGACACGACTCAAGCCAAACATGGCCGGTATCCTTTTAATCGACCTGCTTCATAATCAGGCTCGCATTGGTTCCGCCAAAACCAAAGCTGTTGTTGAGAACGGCGCGCACGTCGCGTTTGCGCGCAGTGTGAGGAACAAGGTCGACGCCTTCTGTGCCTTCGTCAGGAGTATCAAGATTGAGCGTGGGCGGCACGATTTGGTCACGCATCGCCAGGATGCAGAAAATCGCCTCTACCGCGCCTGCTCCGCCCAACAAGTGACCGATGGCTGATTTGGTGCTGCTCATCGATGCACCGGACAAATCATCGCCCAGCACGCGTTTGACTGCAGCCAGCTCGATAGTGTCGGCCATAGTCGACGTCCCGTGAGCGTTGACGTAATCGATATCGCCTGCGCCCATGCCAGCCTTCTTCAGCGCCATCCGCATGGCGTTCTCCGCGCCTTTGCCTTCGGGATGAGGGGCAGTGACGTGATAGGCATCGCCTGACAGGCCATAACCGACCACCTCGGCATAGATTGTCGCGCCGCGTGCCTTGGCGTGCTCATATTCTTCTAGCACGACCACACCAGCACCCTCGCCCATCACAAAGCCATCGCGGTTCTTGTCGTAGGGGCGGCTTGCGGCTTGCGGATTGTCATTCGATGACATGTTGAGCGCGCGCGCTTGCGCAAATCCAGCGACGCCGAGCGGGTTGATTGTGCTTTCTGCGCCGCCGGCCAGCATGATGTCCGCGTCGTCATCTTTGATCATGCGCGCAGCATCGCCAATCGAGTGCGCACCCGTCGAGCAGGCGGTCACTACCGCATGGTTAGGGCCCATCAGGCCGTATTTGATAGAGACCTGGCCCGAAATCAGATTGATCAAGCGGCCATGCACAAAATGCGGGCTAACCCGGCCTGGGCCGCGCTCTTTCAGATTGATCGATTCCAGCTCAATCCCCGGCAAGCCACCGATCCCCGAACCGATAGAGCACCCAGCGCGCAGCTTCGTTGCCTCGTCCAGCTCTGTCAGACCCGCGTCTTCCAACGCTTGGCCGGCCGCATCAATGCCATAGACGATGAAGGGATCGACCTGGCGACGCAATTTGCTGTCAGTGCGTATGTCAGGATCAAAACCATATTCATGGTCAGCCGGTTTGACTTCGCAAGCAATAGTGCATTTCTGGCCTTCGGTGTCGAAGCGAGTGATGGTACCCGCCCCACTCTTACCAGCGATCAAATTGGCCCAAGACGTCTCAACATCGCCCCCCAATGGGGTGACAAGACCAAGACCGGTTACGACTACGCGGCGCATGCCTATCTCCGTTCAAACGAAACAGGCTCAACCCAGAGAGGGCCGAGCCTGCGTCCCCTGCCTAAAACGCAGGTATTCAAATCGCCCGGGACACCAAACACGGCTCCCAAAGCGCAGGCCTTAGCCCTGATGCTCTTCGATGTACTTGTTGGCGTCACCAACCGTGTTGATTTTTTCCGCTGCATCGTCAGGGATTTCAACACCGAATTCTTCTTCGAACGCCATCACCAGTTCAACGATGTCGAGACTGTCAGCGCCCAGATCATCGATAAAGCTCGCGTCAGGTGCGACCTTGTCTTCTTCGACGCCCAGATGCTCAACAACGATCTTTTTTACGCGGTCTGCGGTTTCGCTCATTATTGTCCCTCTCGAATTGGGGTTACAGGATTTGCTGTCGCCCTAATGAACGCTGGGCGCGCTGGCAAGTGGATAGCGCGCGAGAATGGCGCTGTTGCAGGGGAAATATGGGATGCCCTAGCGGAAATGCCAAGCCTGCGATCAAGAAAAGATC
>CAKZSF010000183.1 GCA_937920575.1 uncultured Sphingomonadaceae bacterium
AGCAACAAGCTGGCCTTTTAGGGAGAGCCACGATGATCAATTATCACATTCGCAACAGATCTACGCTTCGCGCTGGATTGATGACCGGAGTCGCTGCGCTGGCCGCATGCGGTTTGTCCGGCACTGCACAGGCGCAAAACACTGCCCCCCAAGCCGATGATGGCGAAGGAGCAGATGAAACTGTGATTATCGTCCAGGCGCGGCGTCAAGACGAAACTCTCCAAGAAGTGCCGGTGACAGTGACCGCGATCAGCGGCGAAACATTGGAAAAATATGGCGTCGACCAAGTTGCTGACGTGGTTAGCCGCGTACCCACCCTGAACGTGCAAGTGGGCGGCTCAGGCTCTGGCGGCCAGCTTTCGCTTCGCGGTGTTGGCTCCTCCAACATTTCGGCCGCATTCGATAGCGCCGTGGCCTTCGATTTCGATGGCGTGCAGGTATCCACCATGCGCCTTGTGCAGGCCGGCTTTTTCGACACAGCTCAAATCGACGTTTTGAAAGGGCCGCAATCGCTCTTCTTTGGTAAATCCGCATCAGCGGGCGTCTTCTCCATCCGCTCAGCCGACCCGACCTCGACGTGGGAAGTAGGCGGAAAAGCGTCATACGAATTTGAGGAAAAGGGATACACCGTTGGCGGTTACATCTCTGGCCCGGTTACCGATCAGCTCGGTGTTCGCCTCGCCGCTCAATGGAATGACATCGACGAATTTATCGAAATGGAGCCGGGCACACCGACAGCAAATGGGCGCTTCCGCGGTCAATCAAACTTTGTCGTACGCGGAACTCTGGATTGGCAGCCAGTAGATGGCTTTGATGCCAATTTGAAAGTTCAATATGTGAAGAACGAAGGTGACGGCGCTGTCCAGCATTCCGACATCGATTGCGGGGCAGACGGAATGGCTGATGCGATCAGTCTGCTGGGTGGAGGTCTCAATATCCCCGCCGGATACAATTGTAACTCGAATGACGGCCTGTATTATTTGCCTGATGCAGCTCCACCGCTAGCTCCCGGCGTTCCAACCGCTTCTGGTCCGTCATTGGCAGAAGGACGCAACGGCGTTCCATTTTCTGAAACCGAACTATGGTTTGCTCGCTTGATGCTCAATTTTCAGCTGACGGACGAGTTGTTGCTGACATCGACCACTGGTTTTGTCGATTTGGATGCAACCGATTTTGAATGCTATTCATACGGCGGTACCCTTGGCCCAGGCGTACCAGGCGGTGCGGGTTGTTCTGATCCGCGCAATGCACTGGAACAATACACCCAAGAGATTCGCCTGACATCGGACTTGGATGGACCGTTCAATTTCATGGTTGGCGCGTTCTACGAATCGCGTGAATTCATCTTCGACACTGCGCAGCAGGCTGTGAACATCTCCTTCGTGGCACCCGACCCGATCACTGGCTTCACCTATGATTGGGACAAGGTTCACGTGACCAAAACGGAGGCGGCCTCCTTCTTCGGCAGCGCTATCATTGACCTTACCGATCAGCTCGAATTGTCGGGCGGAATCCGCTATACTGACGAGAGCAAGACGCAGAGGATCAGCGTACCGTTTCTGCACCTCTTTTTGCAGGGCCCCGGCTTCGTACCTCCTGGGTTCTTCTCTGGACCGATTGATTTCAAGGACAGCAATGTCTCACCTGAGGTCACTTTGAAGTACCAGGCGAGCGATGACGTCAACATCTTCGCTTCCTACAAGACTGGCTTCAAATCCGGCGGAATTGATAACTCGGCACTGCCATCAGCCAGTTTGGGCGCTGCAGCTGCAGCTAATGATTTCAGCGCGCTTATCTATGAATCTGAGACAGCTCAGGGCGGTGAAATTGGAATTAAGTCCCAATTCAACGACCGCTCGGTAACGGTCAACGCGACGGCCTATTACTATGTGTTCGATGACCTTCAGGTGCAGAACTTTGATGGCAACACCATCCAGTTCGTGACTTTGAATGCTGGTGAAGTGACCACCAAGGGTATTGATCTTGAACTTGGCTGGAGAACGCCGGTCGAAGGCCTGAGCTTTTCGAGCAATCTTTCCTTCCTGGATGCGCAATTCTCAGACACATTTGAGACATCACCCGGTGTAGATATTGACGGCCGCGACGTGGCGCGCGCGCCAAGCTTTTCCGGAAATGTTGCCGTTGACTGGGATATTCCACTGAATGAGGGAATGGACCTCAGCCTTTCGGGCAATGCGATCTACTCGGGCAGCTATTTTACCGATGAAGTTACCGTCAATGACTTCAGACAAGATAGCTATGTCACTTTCGATGCGCGCATTGCAATCGGTGATCCCAATCGCAAGTGGGCCGTGGCACTCGTTGGAACCAATTTGACCGATGAAATCTGGGTCAACACTTCTGGTGAACGGCCATTCCGTCCGGTTGGAGGTGACGACCTTGTGCTCACACAAAACCGTGGCCGTCAGATCTCTGTTGAGACAAGCTTCAAATTCTAACTTTGGGTTCAGTCCCTCTCTCTCGGCGAAAGGGCGGCTCAGCAACGGGTCGCCCTTTTGTGTTTTCCAGCAGCAAACTCTCTCCCCAAAACAGCCAATTGATAAGAGCCGGTGCCCTTGGGATGTAACACTGCCGACAGGCGCAATTAGGAATCTTCAATGTCTCGCCAAACACTAATCGACATGACCCGCTCGCTGATCGCCCATGGCGAGGCCGATACAATGGAGTTGGCTGACGAGGTGGTGCGCATCCCTGCCAGCGCCTATACTGATCCCGCCTTGTTCGAGCTTGAGAAGAAGAATATCTTCAAACGCTTGCCATTGATGGTCGCGCCGTCTTGCGAATTGCCTGAGCCTGGCGATTTCAAGGCAATGGATATCTGCGGCGTACCCGTGTTCCTGTCGCGCCAGAAAACCGGCGAAGTGATCGCTTTTCTCAACATGTGCACACACCGCGGCAATCCGATTGTTAGCGGAACCGGCAATGCCGCGCGTTTTACCTGCGGCTATCATGGTTGGACGTTTAAGCAGAACGGCGATTTGGTCGGCGTGGCCAGCCCGCAAGATTTCGGCTCAATCAACAAAAGCGACCACTGCCTAACCCGCTTTCCGGTTTACGAAAATGCGGGCCTGATTTGGGCGACGCTAGACCCGGATAGCAAGCTGTCGATCCCCGATTACCTTTGCAATTATGACGCGCTGCTCGATGCCTTCGGGTTCAAGGATTGGACGCTTTTTGCTCAGCGCACGCTGTCTGGCCCGAATTGGAAGACAGCCTATGATGGCTATCTCGATTTTTATCACTTACCTGTGCTTCACAAGGACACTTTCGGTTCCGACTTCTTCAACCGTGCAAATTACTTCGCTTGGGGGCCGCATCAGCGTCTGTCTTCGCCATCAAAATTTGCGCAGAAAACCGGCAGCGATGAAATGCTCGACTTGTCGCAAATGAGCGATGAGGAGCTGCCGGACGATTCGCTAACGCAAGGCGTTTGGACAATCTTCCCGCATATCTCAATCGCCAGCTTTTATGGCGGCGGTCAGCGCGGTGCATTGATCAGCCAACTGTTTCCCGGCGAAAATGTCGGCGAAAGCTTCACCACGCAATATTATGTGATGGAAAACCAACCCGAAACAGAGGCTGATGTGAAGTCCGCGCATGAGCAGTTCGACTTCCTCGAAATCGTTGTGCGGGATGAGGATTACGCCACCGGCAAACGCCAGCATGAGGCGCTGCAATCAGGCTTGATGAAAGAAGTATTGTTCGGCCGCAATGAAGGCGGCGGACAAGTGTTTCACGGATGGGTCGACAGACTGATCAATGCATCAGATGATGATCTGGTCGATATGTTTGCGCCCAGCCAATCAGAAGCGGCTGAGTAGAGTAGACATTAGAAATCAAACGGTTTTGCGACGTTAGTCGTACCTTTTGCAGTCGGGTTATCGTTCAAAACCAACTCAACCAAAGCGGTATCAAAAAACTCGTGAAGCTCGGCAATCTTGCCGTCCTGAATGGTCATGATTTGGCAATAGGTTTGCAGATATTCATGGCCATTCTCACCCATGCCGCCGCCATACATCAGGCCAACGACGCGGTCTTCATCCGCGCACATGATCTTCCATTTGCGTGAAAATTGAATGGTTTCAGGCTTTAGCTTGCCGACAACCATATCGGCGACCAATGGGCCAAAGCACTCCGCCTTGCCTTCCCAGCGGCCCGATACGGGCGTGCTGCCAAGCAGGTTGAACACTACATCTTCAGCATGAAGTGCAGCCAGCGCGTCAAAATCTCCGCATTCCAAAGCACGGTAATATGCCTCGGCAATAGCGACGTTTGCTTCACGCGAAGCGCTCATGAGCTAGCCAAACGCCGGGCGGAAATTGCTTTCGCCCCACTCCTGCTCACCGGCCCATTCCTCCATATCCTGCAGCTTGCCGTCAAGCTCGGGGAAACGCTCCATCACATGCTCCATATCAACCTCGAATGGTCGAGTAGGAGCAGTGTTGTTGTATTCGTAGAATGCCGCAATTCCGGCAGCAAAATCCTTGCGCATTTCTGCCGGCATATCATCACCTGCGGCATCGACCAGATATTTTCCAAACTCTGCTGGCGTGCAGGGATCATATTTGATCGGCTTGCCCAAAGTCTTGGTCAGCACCTCGGCGACTTCGCCGCCACGCATGCGCCGGGGGCCGCCAATATTGAGCCACGCCCCTTCCATGTCTGGGCGCTCGATGCTTGCCAGCATGAATTTCGCGACATCATCCAAGCTGATCCAATTCGCCTCCAAATGTGGCGCATGAGGATAGACATAACGCCCTTCATTGACGATCCATGGCCGTGCCCAATTGGTGAGCAGATTGTCCATGAACAGCACACTGCCAAACACTGTGCCCGGGCAGCCTGAGCGCCACAAAGCGTTGATGCCCTGCGTGTTGCCAGCGTAAGTAAAAGGATCGCCGGGCTTGTCAGGGATCCAGCTGGATGTGTTCCACACCAGCCGTTTTACACCGATCTTGGCGCCCGCGTTACCCAAATCACCGATCAGCACTGCACGGTCAGCGCGCGCTTGCAGCGGATGAGTGTAGAAAATGTAGTCGCTGCCCTCTAACGCGGCGTCGTATGTCGAAGGATCGTAGAGATCCATTGAGCGGACCTCGACCTTCTCAATGCCGTCGATAGGGGCGCCAGCAAAGGGGTCGCTTTGGCGCGAAATTGCGCGCACCTCATAGCCTGCTTTCAAGGCTTGGCGAACCTGCGCCATACCTTGCCTGCCTGATGCTCCAATGACCGTAATTAACGCCATGATTCCGCCCTCTCTCCATCGCCGTTTTGCAGCAGTATAAGCGAAACGGAGCGGACCATCCCCGCCCCATTTTGATAGCGGCGCTGGCGTTGCAACCTAGCGAAAAGATCGGTTGTCGCGGCCACCTCACTCGCTGACATTGCGGCTTATGATAAACAGATTTTGGCGCATCGACCGGCGGCCCGAAGGCAACCAATTTGCCGAGGCATTGAGCTTGCACGAAGCGCAGCTCGGCCCTGCCCCTGATGGCCAAGTCACAATTCGCAATGCGATAATTTCGATGGACGCAGGCACGCGCATGTGGCTCACCGACAGGACGGATGGGTATCAGCCGCCACTCGACCTTGGCATCCCCATGACAGGATTGGTCGTCGGCGAGATTGTTGACAGCGCGCATCCGGATTTTGCCGTTGGTGAATGGGTGCGTACTTTTGGCATTTGGGGAGATTACAGCCAGGTTGATCCAGTGATGACGGGAGCAGTGAAGCTGGCCCCGGGTGTCGCAGACAAACGCGCATGGCTTGGGCCGCTCGGAATGAACGGGTGGACGGCTTTGTGGGGCATTGAAAGAACAGGCGCGGCAAAGGCGGGGGAGACTGTGCTCGTATCCGCCGCCGCTGGGGCGACGGGCATTCTTGCGGTGCAAATCGCCAAGCTTCTTGGCTGCCGCACGGTGGGGATCGCTGGCGGGAAGGAAAAATGCCGTTTCCTCACGCAAGATATCGGGGCCGATCAGGCGCTCGATTACAAGTCAGACGATTTCGCGGAACAGCTCAGCAAGGCTGGTGGGATCGATGTCTATTTCGACAATGTGGGCGGGCCGATCCTCGACCACGTTCTTAAAAACATGAATCACTACGGCCGAATTGCCGTTTGCGGATTGGTCTCTGACTATAATGGAATGCGCACGGCACCAGCCGAATTTGATCAAGTGCTGATGCGGCGCTTGCGGATCGAAGGCTTCTTCTCACCCGACTTTATGGACAAGGGTGATGAGCTCACCGCGCGGCTCAAAACATGGGTCGATGCAGGCGAACTCGCCATGCCTTATGATGTGACGCAAGGGCTTGAGGAAACGCTCGTGGCCTATGAAAAACTGTTCACTGGCGGCAATATCGGCAAAGTGATTGTGGAGCTTGAACAATGACAGGAACGCTAGAGGACCGCGAGGCCATTCGCGATTGTATAACCGCCTATGCCCATGCAATTGATCGGCGGCGCTGGGACATAATGAAAAACCTGTTCCATGATGACGCGCGATTTGCCTTTGGCACGGTGGCGGGCGATTGGAAAAGCTTTGTTGAGCAAGCCCGCGCAGTGATCGATCCTTGCCTCGCGACGCAACATCAACTTGGCCAAGTGATGTTCGGCTTTGAAAGCGACGCGCTGTGCCACACCGAAACCTATATGACCGCGATGCACACTATTCCTGCAGGCTATCCGCTCCCCGATGTTTTTCCTGACAAGGGCGAGATCTACTCAGCGGTGATCGCCGGACGCTATGTCGACAGGTTCGAAAAGCGCGCCGGAGAATGGCGCATTGCCAAACGGACCGGGCTTTACGATTGGCGCGAGTTTCGCGTTGTCGAAGGGGTGGATATGTCGCCCCTGGGCGAAGAGGCATGTGGCTTTCATGACGATCGCGACCCGTCGCCGCCTGTGGCTGCGCGTTTTCGCTCCTAGGGTTCCAGCGGCTATTTCCCCCCGCCCTTTCGCATCAACGTGAAAACACCGCTCATCGTCATCAAGATCGTCTCGGCGTCATAGATCTTGCCTGAAACATGCGCCTGACGACCGCCGATCCGGTCCATCTGCGCATCGGCAACAATCCAGCGTCCTATGACAGCTGGCGACAAAAAATTGACGGTCATCGAGCTCGTGACGACTGGTACAGGCGGCTGCTCACTCGCATAAGCCTGATAGGACAGCGCCACATCGGCGAGGGTTGCCAGCACCCCGCCATGAGCCGCCTCGCGGTAATTGCGGTGATGGTCTGCCAGTCTGAGCCCTACCAAGGTGCGATCACCGACAATCTTGAGCCAATACGGGCCGCCATGATCGAGAAAACCCGGCGTGAAATTCGCAGGTTCGAAACCGTCTTCGGACGTGTAATCAATCACCGGAATATCCCTTCGCTCGCCGCGCCTCGCTAGCCATTATGCCAATAGAGGGTTTTGCGCTGCTGCCTAAAGAATGAGGTCAAAATTGGCTTGAGGGAAAAGCACTATGGCTGACATCGAAGCGCAAATTGCCCAGTGCGACACCATTATCGATATAGTGCGGATGCGCGGTGCGCATTGCGGTTCGGCGAATGCCTTCACCTTTGGCGATGAGGTGATGGATTTTGCCGCGCTTAATCAAGGCAGCAACCGTGCAGCGCAGGCCTTGCTTGCCGCAGGGGTGAAGAAGGGCGACCGGATCGCTTACCTTGGCAAGAACCACCATCTCTATTTCGAAGCCTTCATTGGCGCAGCCAAGATTGGCGCGGTGATGACGCCGGTCAACTGGCGGCTGGCGCCGCCCGAAGTTGCCTACATTCTTGATAATTGCGAAGCTGAGACTGTCTTTATCGGCGACGGCTTTCAAGAGATGCTGGGCAAAGTGCGCTCCGAATGCCCGCGTGTTAAAACGGTTATCGGAATTGATGCAGGTTACCATGGTGTCGACGGCGATGTTGCCGATTATCGCAGTTGGCGCGATGCGCACTCAGCCGAAGATCCGCAACTGGAAATAGGGGAACACGATCCGTTCCTTCAACTTTACACCTCTGGCACGACTGGCCGCCCGAAAGGCGCGGTGATGACGCATCGCAGCATCCTGTCATCGCGTCTTAGCGGCGATGGCAGCGGCGAGCCATTGCGCGAATGGCAAGAGCCAATTGAAAACGATGTTAGCCTGCTCGCCATGCCTTGTTTCCACATCAGCGGAACGGGCAATGGATTGGCCAATCTAACGTCGGGCACAAATTCGATTGTGCTGACCGAATATGATCCCGCGCAAGCGCTGGACCTGATCGAGAAGTATCCGATTTCGAAGCTCTTTCTTGTGCCC
>CAKZSF010000184.1 GCA_937920575.1 uncultured Sphingomonadaceae bacterium
GCTGGTGCTATCTCTATCGCAAGATGATTCCGGTGTTCACAGCCGCGGGCGGCCGCGTTGTCGCGCCCGATCTGCTGGGCTTTGGCCGATCAGACAAGCCCACCGAGGATGAGAGATATACGTTCCATTTCCACCGCGATATGCTGATCGCCTTTATTGAAGCGCTGGATCTTAGAAACATCACGCTGGTGTGTCAGGATTGGGGCGGGCTGCTGGGCCTGACCATTGTTCCTGACATGGCAGACCGCTTCAGCCGCCTGATCGTGATGAACACCGGTATTGGTACCGGCCAAACACCGGGGCCGGGCTTTGAAGCGTGGAAGGCGTTCAACCGTAGCCAACCTGATATGGATGTTGCGGCCCTGTTTGCGCGCAGCGATGCGAGTCTCTCGGATGAGGAAAACGCCGCCTATGCCGCGCCGTTCCCTGATGTGAATTACAAGGCTGGCGTGCGCCGCTTCCCCGAGCTGGTGCCCGTGGCGCCCGATATGGATGGCGTGCCCGAAGGGAAACGCGCGATCCGGTTCTGGTCACAGGAATGGTCGGGCAAAAGCTTCATGGCGATCGGCATGCAAGATCCCGTCTTAGGCCCGCCAGCGATGAAGTCGCTCGCCAAGCTGATCAAGGGATGTCCCGAGCCGATGGAAGTCGCGCAAGGTGGTCATTTTGTGCAGGAACATGGCGGCCCGATTGCCGAGGCCGCTCTGGCGCATTTCGAAGCGAGTTAGCGCGGCACCATCCGCGCTTTCAAACTGATCGTCACATTTTTGCCAACCACTAGGTTGTAGGACTTCATCCCGTAATTGCGCCGGTTGATTGTCATGCGGCCGCTCAGGTTGATCGGGTTGCCCATCGACTTTTTCGGATCCTTGTCGAAAGTGACATAGAGCGTTTCGGTGCGCGTGATACCGCGCGCGGTCAGTTTGCCAGAGACTTTGCCATTGCGCGCGTCCGTCATAACCAGATTGGATCCGACAAACTTTGCAGTCGGATATTTATCGACCCAGAAGAACTTCTCACCCTTCAGCCGATTCAGCGTGGTTTTGTCTGGCGCCTTGATCACACGGGTGTTGATCGTGACATTGACTCTCGCATCGCGCGGGCGGTTGGGCACAAAGGTCACATTGCCGTTTAGCGAAGAGAAGGTCGCCGTCTTGCTGCCAAAGCCCAAGAACGGAACCTTGGCATCAATCGAGCTGCGGCCCGTGTCGAGCGTATATGTCGTGCTGCTGTTGCTGACCAGCAGGCCCGCAGCCAACGGCAGAACCGTCAGCTTGGTCAAGCGAAGCGGAGTGAAGTGAGACATCGATATAATCCTTCTTCTACCCCTGTCTTCGCTCAAACTCCCGCCAAGGTTACACGGTTCCCCGATTGATCACCCAGCTGGCGTGGTTGGCAAGCTGTACTCAACCGCAGCATCTGGCCCCATCGGAATGCCCAGATAGACCCAGGCCACGATCAGGAGCGTTCCCGAGATGAGCAGCCAGATCGAGTAGGGCACCATCATCGCGGTCAGGCTGCCCAGTCCAAAGTCCTTCTGCCAACGGCGTGCAAACACCAGAATCAACGGGAAGTAGACCATCAGCGGAGTGATGATGTTGGTCGCGCTGTCACCGACACGATAGGCCGCCGTTGCGCCTTCCGGGCTAATCCCGAGGAGCATCAGCATCGGCACGAGGATCGGCGCCAACAGCGCCCATTTCGCGCTGGCTGAGCCAACGAACAGGTTGAGCACGCCGGTGAAGATCACCATCAAGCCCAGTACAATTGGCAAAGGCAATCCAGTTGCCTCAATACCCGCCGCGCCGTGCACTGCTGTGATCAGGCCGAGGTTTGACCAACCGAACATCGCCACGAAATGCGCCGCTGCGAAGGCCAACACGAGGTAGTAGCCCATGTCCTTCATGCTCTCGGTCATCATATTGACCAGATCGCGGTGATCCTTGATCACGCCCGTCGCGCGGCCATAGGCCCAACCCGTTAGCAGGAAGAGCAGGAAGAACGCTGCGACGAGCGATTGGTAAAGCGGGCCAAGTTCTGTGTGGATCGAGCAGTCTGCAATCCGCGAACCGTCCTCTGCCAGACACGCAGCCTCGTTAATCAGCGGCGTGCCTGGTGCGACAACCATAAGCACCCAGAGAGCGACCACGAACAATGCGGCCAGTCCTGCGTGACGCAGGCCTTTGCTGGCCAGCGCGTCGTCATGCGCAGTGGGATCAGGGCTGGTGCCATCATCTTCAAACGCCGCCGCTGCGCCGGCGGTCCAAGCGCCCAGACGCGGCTCGATAATCTTGTCTGTAACGTACCAGATGATCGGCAGAAACAGCACAGTCATGGCGCTGATAAAGTACCAGTTGCCGGCGATATTGGCTGTCCAGCTGGGATCAAGTCCGCTTGCGCCGACGGCCTCTTCCGTAATGCCAAACAGCAATGCATCGAGCTGTCCTGGCGAGATGTTGGCGGAGAAACCGCCCGAAACGCCTGCAAAAGCTGCGGCGATACCGGCTAGCGGATGGCGCCCGGCAGCGGCAAACAGAATGCCCGCGAGCGGGATCAGCACAACATACCCGGCGTCAGCAGCGTGGTTGCCCAGCATCGCGACCAGCGCGACGACCGGCGTCAGCAAAGCCTTGGGCGCGCCTTTCACAGCCTTGGCCATACCTGCCGCGAAGAAGCCCGAGCGTTCGGCTACGCCTGCGCCCAGCATCACCACGAGCACGTAACCGAGCGGATGGAAGTGGGTGAATGTCTTGGGCATTTCGACCCACAACCGCTGAATATTCTCAGGGGCCAGCAGGCTCATCGCGGTGATTATGCGCGGCTGGCCTGTTGCCTCGTCAACCTCGACCGGATGCATGGC
>CAKZSF010000185.1 GCA_937920575.1 uncultured Sphingomonadaceae bacterium
GCGTTTCGTCAAGCTGGCTGACCAGTTCCGGCTGCCGATCGTTCACATGGTCGACAATCCCGGATTCATGATCGGGCGCGAGGCCGAAATGGCGGGCACGATCCGCTATGGCGTCCAAGCGATGAACGCGGTCTACAAGGCAACCGTGCCGCTCGCCTCCATTGTGCTGCGCCGCGCCTATGGCATCGCGGGCAGCGCAATGAGCAACGCCGATCTCTACCAATACCGCTATTGCTGGCCGAGCGGCGATTGGGGCAGCCTGCCCATCGCAGGCGGGCTGGAAGTCGCGTACAAATCAGAGCTGGAAGCGAGCGCTGACCCCGAAGCGGAACTGGCGGCGATCAAGGCACGGCTCGAGAAAGTCACCTCACCCTTCCGCAGCGCAGAATTGTTCAATGTCGAGGATATCATCGACCCGCGCGACACGCGGCCCTTGCTGTGTGAATTTGCAGGGTTGGCGTGGCGCAGGCTTCAAACAGAGCATTAATCCGGGCCGAAGGCCCGCAAGGGCGACTGCCCGCCCGCAGCGGGGCCAGCTTGCCTGGCCGGAAGCGAGGATAGCCAAGCGAGCGGACGCGAGCGCCGGCGCTTGAGGCCAAACAAATTACATTACTCTGCGCCCGAACAGCTTGCCCTTCTCGCTGAACAGCACAACCGCCAGCGCCAGCAAGGCACAGCTGAGCATCGAAATGGCCAGCGGCTTTGCCGAGCCATCAAACATTGACCCACTCAGCGCCCCCAGAATCGCGCCAGTGCTCATCCTCAGGGCGGTTTGCGCGCTGCTCGCCGCGCCGGAAATGTGGTAGAAGGGCTGCATCGCGATGGAGCTGAAATTCGCACCGACAAAGCCGAGACACGCCATCGACAGGCTCATCAGGATGATGAATTGATAGAGCGGCTGCTGGTCTTGATTGGCGCTGAAATATTGCAACACCGCCACAAGGATAAACGCCATCAGCGCGGAGTGGCTCACACGCCGCGCGCCGAACCGTTCTACGATCCGTGAATTGGTGAAATTGGCAAGCACCATGCCGACCACCGCGCCGCCGAAAATCACCGCGAAATAGTCGCCCATCCCGAACGTCTCGCTGATCAACTGCTGCGAGGAATTGAGAAAACCGAACAGCGATCCAAACACCAGCGCGCTGCCGATAACATAGCCAATCGCGCCGCGATCGCTGAGCGCTTTACCCATATTACGGAGGATCGTGAGCGGATCGATTTCTTGCTTGTTCTCTTCCTGAAGAGTCTCGGGCAAGCGCCACCAAGCCCACAGCCCGACTATCACGCCCATCACCGCCATCGCGCCGAAAATTGCGCGCCAGCCCGCAACATACATGATCCCTTGTCCAACCGCTGGGGCCAGAATGGGCACCAGCAGGAAGATCATCATAATCAGACTCATCAGGCGCGCCATTCGGTCGCCGCCGACTTGATCGCGAACGATTGCAGCGGGCACTACGCTCAGCCCCGCACAGCTCACGCCCTGCACAAACCGTAAGGCAATCATCCAGCCAAAATCTGTCACCATCGCGCAAGCGAGCGAAAGGGCAATGTAAGCAACCAACCCAATCGCCAGAATAGGACGCCGACCAAACCGGTCAGCAAAGGCACCGGGGAAGAACGCGCCCAGACCTGAGCCCAGAAAATACGCGCCGATAACAAATTGCCGATCGTTCCCACCCGCATCCATCTCGCTGGCCATTTGGCCCAATGCGGGCAGCATCGCATCAATACCGAATGCTTGCAGGCTCATCAGCAGCGCCATCAGCACAATCATCTCGCGCTCACCCAAGGCTGGGCGCGCATTTGACGGGGAAGGATTGGCCGTGCTGCTCATCCGCATTCCTTGGGGGTTGGCGCAGCAAAAGGAAAGCGCCTAATCTGATGGGATGGCATCGGATAATCTCAAATCTGGCGAACCCGCCGCAGGCGAGGATGGCGAGGCAATGGGCCTGCGCAAGATCATCCATGTCGACATGGATGCATTCTTCGCCAGTGTGGAGCAGCGCGACAATCCCGAATTACGCGGCAAGCCTGTTGCGGTCGGCGGTTCGGGCGGGCGCGGTGTGGTCGCCGCCGCCAGTTATGAGGCGCGCACATTCGGCGTGCGCTCTGCCATGCCCAGTGTCACAGCCAAACGCCTATGCCCCGATCTGATTTTCGTGCGACACCGCTTCGATGCGTACAAGGAAGCGAGCCGCCAAATCCGCGCGATTTTCAAACATCACACTGATCTGGTCGAGCCGCTCAGTCTGGACGAAGCCTATCTCGATGTGACGTCCGACCGCCTAGGAATAGGCAGCGCCACGCGTATCGCCGAACTGATCCGGCAGGAAATTCGCGCCAAAACAAAACTGACCGCCAGCGCGGGCGTGAGCTACAACAAGTTTCTCGCCAAGCTCGCCAGCGATCAGAACAAACCCGATGGGATGTGCGTTATCCGGCCCGGACAAGGGGCGCAGTTTGTGGCGGATCTGCCCGTGCGGCGATTCCACGGCGTTGGGCCCAAAGGCGCAGAGAAGATGGCCAAGCTGGGCATTGCAACCGGCGCGGATCTCGCGGCTAAGGATCTCGATTTCCTCAAAGCCAATTTTGGCAGCTTTGCAGATTACCTCTACCGCGCCGCGCGCGGGATTGACCTGCGCCCGGTTAAACCCAACCGCATCCGCAAATCGCTGGGTGGCGAGCGGACCTATTCTGAGGACATCTCATCCGGCCCAGCCCTTCGCGAGGCGCTCGACACCATTATCGACATCGTGTGGGATCGAATCGAGGCCGCGCAAATGAACGGCAAACCGCCCCGCGGACGCACCGTGACGTTGAAAATGAAATACAATGATTTCAAGAATGTCACCCGCGCGCATTCGGTCGATCACTGGATCGAAACAAAGCCAGAATTTGCGCAGATCGGGCGTGACCTGTTGGAAGAATTGTTGCCGCTACCCAAACCGATCCGGCTGATGGGGTTGACCCTATCCAACCTTGATCGCGGCAAGGATGCGGCCAAGGCGCCTTCGCGCGATGACGCGCAACTATCGCTGCTGTGACTGCCAATAACGCAACCGCTCTTCAGCGTGCGGATTGATGTCATGCGGCAAAGCGTCCGGCTCAAAAAACACCGCCTCATTCACTTCGCGCCGGTCAGGCGTGATTGGGCCATTGACGGTCAGCTCCACCAGATGGGCCGTGTGCGGCGATCCGGACAGCACTTCTTCAAAGCTGCCCACAAGTTTTGGCTGAGTGCCGATACAATTCAGCTCCTCCTGAAGCTCTCGCACAGCAACCGCAATCGGTTCTTCCCCGCGTTTTGCCCCGCCACCGGGCAGCGACCACATTGGCGGGCCATAGCTGTGTCGGACCAGCAGAACCTGTCCGCGATCATTGCGCACAATCATCGCCACGCCCACCAGCGGCACCTTGCGTATCATTCGCCAGCGACGGCGCGCTTGATAGGCAATTCGCAGGGCAATTCTATGAAGGAAGCGCGGTAGCAGAGCCTCGATCAGCCGAACCATGTAATCGGCACTTTGGCTGCAGTGATGAGGCGCGCAGCGGGAACATCAATCTGGTTCATCGCGGCCGCGCGAAAGACCACGCGTTTGTCCGCACCGCGCGTCAGGAACACCAGATCGTCACAATTGAGCAGCGCCGGCATCGTCAGAGTAATCCGGTCAAACGGCGCCTCTGGTGGCAACGGGTCGGGCGTTAGACGGCGCACCATCTGGGCGTCATCGACTTGCGGATTGGTGTTTGGAAACAGCGAGGCAATATGGCCGTCCAGCCCCATTCCGAGCCATGTTATCGCAAAGGGCGGAGGATCGATATTGTCCGTCAAAGCAATCACTGTGGCGCCAACAGGCTCAACCAAGGCTCGAATTTTGCCGGTGTTGCTGGCCGCGTGATCTTCCGGAACGATGCGATCATCATTCGGCCAGATCACAATTCGCGACCAATCAAGATCGCGTGTGATCAGCTTTTCCAGAATGGGGAAAGGTGTGCTGCCACCCGGAATTGTGATGGCCACAGGGCGATGCGAGGCATTCAACGCAGCGTTGAGCCTCGTGTATATCCAATCAGCGACTTGTGAATCGCTTTGATCTTCAACAATGGTTACCCAGTCCATGGCTGTGAAATAGAACAAATTTGCTAAAGGATTCAAGCGTTTTCAAGTAAAATTCGCGTGCATTCGTATCCTTTACAAAATGCCACGCGCTTGCACTGCAAAAACCGCAGCGAGGACAATTAGTACGATCCCAAGTGTGATCCGAATTGCTCTCCAAGGAAGTAATGCGTCGTACCGTCCAGCGACAGACCAAGCAAAACTCAATGCAGCGGCCCCGCCCAACGCTCCCCCAACAGCGACCAAGACAGGGCTGCCCGTCAACACCGCAATGCCCAAGAGCACGAAGCGGGCGCTGTCCGTGCCTTGCCGCCAAAGCAGCACCACAGCGATGGCAAACAAGGAACGAGTAGGCTCGCGCGGGGCTGTCTCTTCACGATTCCACAGCAACTCGACTGCCGCCAACAGCAAGGCAATCGCAAGAAACATCAACTGAGCGTTGGGCGCCAACATCGGCCCAATCAACATCGCACCCACGGCGGCGACTGAGGCAACGATGGTCGTGGCCATCCAACCGACAAACAGGATCAGCAGGGAATTGTCTGACCGCTCTGACAGCTGCGCCATCAGCCGCTGGTCGCGCGCACCTGCCGTCAAGAAAACTGCGGCGAGGAGGCTAAGAAAGAAGGCTGGCATGGGCGCGCGTCAGAGTGGGGCTGAGTCGATCGAGACGGCGAAGCACACGGGTCAATCGCTGCTGCTGTCGCGAGTCATGACGGGCAAATCTTTGGGATGCATGCGCTGTTCGTGCAAGATCGACCAACCTGCCAGAAACAGTCCCGCGACCAATGGCCCCAGAACGATGCCGGACAATCCCAACAATGCAATCCCGCCAAGCGTTGTGACCAGAATGATCCAATCGGGAATGCCCGTATCGCGTCCGACGAGAATGGGGCGCAAGATGTTGTCCGCCATGCCGATCACGGCAACACCAGAGATAATCACCACTGCCGCTTGCCAATATTCCCCAATCGCCAGAAGATAGATCGCAACTGGCCCCCACACGATGGCGGGGCCAACAGCGGGCAGCAGCGCGAACAGCCCCATCAACACGCCGAACAAAGCAACCGAA
>CAKZSF010000186.1 GCA_937920575.1 uncultured Sphingomonadaceae bacterium
ATGATGGCGGCAACGCCGCGCTTGCTCCGGGCGGTTCGTCCGGCGGCAGCTCCACGGCGGTTGCGGCGCGGCTCGCACCTGCGGCGACGGGCACCGACACCGGCGGTTCGATCCGCCAGCCTGCGGCCTTCACCGGCATCACCGGCATCAAGCCCACATATGGCCGCTGCAGTCGCTGGGGCGTGGTCGCCTTTGCCAGCAGCCTCGATCAAGCAGGCCCGATGGCGCGCGACACGCGCGACTGCGCGATTATGCTCGGCGCGATGGCGGGGTTCGATCCGAAGGATTCGACCAGTCTCGATATGCCTGTGCCCGATTGGGAAGGCGGTTTGAGCGCGGATCTGACGGGCAAGAAAATCGGCATTCCCAAAGAATACCGCATGGACGGGATGGACGCGGAAATCGCGCAAAGCTGGGACAATGGCATCGCGTGGCTGAAGGATGCAGGGGCCGAGATTGTCGACATCAGCCTGCCGCACACCAAATACGCGCTGCCCGCGTACTACATCATTGCGCCCGCAGAAGCCTCGAGCAATCTCGCGCGCTATGATGGTGTGCGGTATGGTTTGCGCGATTTGCCTGATGGCGCTGGCTTGCAAGACATGTATGCCGAAACGCGCGCGGCTGGCTTTGGCGACGAAGTGAAGCGGCGTGTGTTGATTGGCACTTATGTGCTCAGCGCGGGCTTCTATGACGCGTATTACACGCAGGCGCAAAAGATCCGCACGCTGATCTCGCAGGATTTCGACAGCGCCTTCGCACAAGTGGACGCAATCCTTGCGCCGACTTGCCCCAGCGCGGCCTTCGCACTGGGCGAGAAGAGCGACGATCCGCTGGCGATGTATCTCAACGATGTCTACGCCGTGCCCGCGAGCATGGCGGGCTTGCCAGCAATGTCAGTGCCCGCGGGACTGAGCTCAGCCGGACTGCCGCTTGGCCTGCAAATCATTGGCAACCGCTTTGACGAGCAAGGCGTGCTGAACACCGGGCTGGCGATTGAGCAACGCGCTGGGTTCGATGCGAAGCCGGAGAAGTGGTGGTGAGCCCAGTCCAGGTTGCCTCACCACCTCATCAACGTTTTGATGTTCTTGATGCTTTAAGAGGTGTTTGTGCACTTCTTGTCGCGCTCTACCACTTTAAAACCAACGGACTGCTGACCACCAATCCTATTGCAGAAAACGGTTGGCTATTTGTCGATTATTTTTTTGTGCTGAGCGGGTTCGTCATTGCGCATAGCTATGGCGAAAGAATTGCCAACGGAAGTGTTTCTATCAAGCGCTTCATGGGCTTGCGGATGGGCCGTATTTATCCTTTGCACTTGGCTGTGCTGTTTGCGTTTATCGCACTTGAGCTGGTGTTGGTCTTTGGCGATGATTGGATTTCGCAATACGTTGATCGGGAACCATTTACTGGTTCGCGCGGCCTAGAATCCCTTTTCCAGAGTTTGTTCTTGCTGCAAAGTTTTGGAGTTGGAAGTGGCTGGGGTTGGAATGGGCCGGCTTGGAGTATTGCCGCCGAAATGTGGACATACTTGCTTTTTGCGGTGATTTTTCTAGCGAATAGGCGAGTCATGTTTGTGATTTCAATTGGCTTGGCAGTCGTGTCGGCTGGATGGCTGATGGCCTACGCTGACGACCTTCACGTCACTTTCAACGGAGGTATTTTACGCTGCATCTTTGGCTTTAGCATCGGGGTGCTGACTTATCATGCGTTCCTCAAATTTGGAGGGTTTGGCGGGACACTCCAAGAATTGGTTGCGCTGATTCTAACTTTATTATTTGTGGCGATTGCTGAAGACAAGCTAACCTTCCTAGCACCTTTGGTGTTCGCGGCTATGATCTTCGTTTTGGCAGCACAGAAAGGTGCTGTGTCTCGCATATTGAGTTGGTCGCCATTTCAGAAGCTCGGTTTGATCAGCTATTCGATCTATATGATACACGTTTTCATTCAGGCGCGGATTGGTGAGATTCTTCAAATAACTGATTGGGGTTCAGTGCAGGTAGATTCCGACGGTAGAACCCTTATCGGGGGCTCGCAGCTCTCAGGAGATATCATAACGCTCGTTATGGTTTTTGTCCTCGTTACCGCATCACTTATTGGATACTATTTGGTTGAAAGACCAGGCAGAGACATTTCGCGCAAGTTGATTGCGAAATGAGTGTCGTACTTCGTCTCGCAATTGAGCAGCGCGCTGGGTTTACCGCAAAGCCGGAGAAGTGGTGGTGAGCGAGAGTGTATGGATGATCATCTTCGGACTCGTTGTTGTGATCACCGCATTTTGGCTGCCTTCATTCCTTTCGAAACGCATTGATCACGGCGAAGCGCGCTTCGATAAAGACGGAAAGATAATCGACGACGAATAGCTGGGTCATAGCTGCGATCCTGTCGTGTCAGCTCTTTAGAACGTACCAATCATCCCAGCGTGAGTGTTCGTCATAGACGCGCTGATAGCCTTTGCCTGTCAGCAGCGCGTGGATCGCCTCGCGGTCTGCGGTGAAGTTGTGTTCGCAGGCGATGCAGTGGATGCGGTAGCGGTCGAAATCGAGCGATTTCAGAATGCGGTGCTCTGACCCCTCCGTATCAATGGAGAGGAAATCGATCTCTGGCGGTGCATCATATTTGGCAAGCAAATCATTGAGCGAAATGGTTGTGACCGAATAGGAATTGTTCCGGCCGCGATCATGATAGTCGTTGTCGAGCAGCCCTTCGGTCGTGGAAAGCTCGGCGAATTCGGTTTCGTAGAACGTCAGATCCTCGCCCGTGCGATCCCATACGCAATCATATTCGATTGACGCGCTGCGCCCTGATGCGCCCAACCGCTCGCGCCAAACGCGCGCAGGTTCGGCGAGAATGCCGGTCCAGCCAAACCGCTTTTCCAGCAGCCAGGAATTGTTGAGCGTCTTGCCATCGGTCGCGCCGAAATCGACGAAATACCCGTCGCG
The DNA here is from genome assembly GCA_937920575.1 of uncultured Sphingomonadaceae bacterium. Lineage (GTDB taxonomy): Bacteria > Pseudomonadota > Alphaproteobacteria > Sphingomonadales > Sphingomonadaceae > CAKZSF01. Next base: position 2,943 of record CAKZSF010000186.1, read on the forward strand.
TTTCCAACCGGTTTCGCGCAGCGCGAACAGGTCTTGCCCGATCTGCGACTGGCTATCGGCCAAACAGGTGACGGCAGTCTCTAGTTGCTCTCCCGACAGGTCGGAGATCAATGCGATCTTCTCCGCCTCATTCGCGCGCTGATGGATCGCGCGCAGAGCCGGTTTTTCAATCGCGACCATGTCAAAACGCTGCAACAGCTTGTTCGCCAGACGTTTGATTGTGCGTTCGCTCATTGTGGTTCCTACCAGCTATATGCTTCGCCCTAGGCACTTTCCCTGAATAGTCAAAGAACGCTCGCAAATCGGGCTTGGAATCGCTCGGCGCAGGGACTATCGCAAATCGCATGTCAGACTATCGTATTCAAGGCGCCACAGGCGAGTGGGAGGTCGTAATCGGCCTCGAGGTGCACGCGCAGGTTTCATCCAAGGCCAAGCTGTTTTCCGGATCGAACACGGAGTTCGGCGCAGAGCCCAACACGCAAGTGTCGCTGATTGACGCGGCGATGCCCGGCATGCTGCCTGTGCCCAACCGCGAATGCATCCGTCAGGCGGTGCGCACCGGCATGGCGATTGAGGCGCAGATCAACAAATATTCGCGTTTTGACCGCAAGAACTACTTCTACGCCGATCTGCCGCAAGGTTACCAGATTTCGCAGCTCTACCACCCGATCGTGGGTGAAGGACAAATCCTGCTCGAAAAGGACGAGAAGGCCGGGATCCCTGAGGACAAGATCATCGGGATTGAGCGCATTCACGTGGAGCAAGACGCTGGCAAGCTGATGCATGATCAGCACCCGACCATGTCCTATGTCGATTTGAACCGCTGCGGCGTGGCGCTAATGGAAATCGTCTCCATGGCCGATATGCGTTCACCAGCGGAAGCGGGCGCCTATGTGCGCAAATTGCGCTCGATCCTGCGCTATGTCGGCAGCTGT
>CAKZSF010000187.1 GCA_937920575.1 uncultured Sphingomonadaceae bacterium
AACGCGGATATCTTCAAAGACATTGGCTTCAGCTTCCGCCTCACATTCCTCAACAAATGTGACGAGGCGGAGCGCATGATGGTGGCTGAATACTATCAGCGTGTGTTTGGCGAAGAATTGCCTGAAAGCGTGGTCGCTAAAGCAAATTAGGACGCAAGGCGCGGGCGGGGTTTAGCCCGCCTTGCGATCTTTGGTCACACCAACGGTGTCAGAGGCCGGCTTCGCTTGACGCTCCGACAATTTGGTGACTTTGACATCGGATTGCCTGCCTAGGCTGTAACCGAGTTGTGCGGCGGGCTTCGCTTTGCTGAACAGAAAACCTTGCACCAGATCACAGCCGCTTTCTTGCAATCTGGAGAGCTGTTCAGCGTTTTCTACGCCTTCGGCCGTTGTGCGCATTTTCAGCTTGGACGCCAGATCGATAACCGCCTGCACAATCGCATCGCTGTCTTCCTTGTCGGCAATATCCGCAACAAAGCATCGATCGATCTTGATCTTGTCGAATGGGAAGCTGCGCAGATAGTTGAGCGACGAATAGCCGGTCCCAAAGTCATCAAGAGCGATGCGCACGCCAAGATCGCGGATGCGGTGCAGCAGCGCGATTGTGTCTTCATTGTCCTGCATCAGCAGGGTCTCTGTAATCTCAAGCTCGAGCCTGTCCGATGATACACCGCTAGAAGCCAACGCGCCCACAATCGTGTTCAACAGGCCTTCGTCGCGCATTTGCGCCGGTGACAAGTTGACCGATACTGACAGTTCGACAGGCCAGTTCGCCGCCTCGCGAAGAGCCTCCCGGAGTACCCAGGCACCAATGGAAACAATTTGACCGGTTTCCTCAGCTATCGGGATGAACACGGCTGGACTTATTGAGCCCTTTTCCGGGTGGTTCCAGCGCAAGAGCGCTTCATAGCCAACAATTTCCGTCGTTTCGGCTTGCAGCAGAGGTTGGTAGTGCACTTCCAGCTCACCGTTACCCAACGCTGCCCGCAGATCGAGCTCCATTGTACGGCGTTCATGCGCTTCCAATTGCATGGTTGGGTCAAACAGACTGGTTCCTCTGCGGCCCCGGGACTTAGCATCATACAGAGCCAAGTCGGCAGCTTTGAGAACTTCTTCGCCAGACAACCCGTTGTCAGGTGCAAATGCGACCCCAACACTGGCCCCCAGAGGCAGTTCTTGTCCATCGACAGTTATGGGCTCATCCATCGCCGTGACGATGTCTTGCGCGACCAACAATGCGTCATTGCGGTTATCAATGTGATCGAGCAGCACAGCGAATTCATCAGCGCCCAGTCGTGCGACCATCGTCGTGCTGTCAATCGCGCCTTCGATACGTCGCGCAGCTTCGGCTAGCACTTTGTCTCCGATCGGATGGCCATAGCTGTCATTGACGGCTTTGAAGTGATCCAGATCGATGTAGAGTACTGCGCTCACCTGATCATCTTTGCGGCGGTTGAACGCGCGGCGCATGGACGAATTGAACAGGCTACGATTGGGCAGATTCGTCAGCACGTCGTAATGCGCCATATAGGCGACTTTGTCTTCTGCCTGACGCGTACGGGTTACGTCGCCAATAAAACCGCGCCAGCATTCAAGCCCGCCATCCGGGTCATACACCGGTCGAGCGGAGATAGACCACCAGCGATCTTCTCCATCGACCTCCAGCGGAATGACAAGGTCGCGGAAGGCTTCTTCGCGGTCGCCAATGGCGCGCAGCTCTTCGCGTTCCGGACTGTCTTTGAAGAGAAGGGATAGCCGCAGCCCATCCAGATAGTTGGCCTTACGGTTTGCCGCTTTACAAAAGCGGTAGCTTGGGCGCAAAATCTTACCTTGCTCATCGCACTCGAACAGCCAATCGCTGCCGTCTTCGTCATACTGGTTGAGCAGCAATTGAATCGTGTCATTGGCTGTGCTGAGCTTGCGTGTCCGCAAGCGCCGCGTCGCGAACATATAGTTCAGATTAAACACACCCCAATGAGTAAAGATCAGCAGGCTCGCCAATGCAGCAAGGCCAATCATGCTGGATGTTGTCCCCAGCATGATCAATGGCACTGCAAGTCCAATACCCTGTACGATTGCGGCCAGCAGCGCCCGCTTGGGCATAGCGATCATGCAAAATGCGTCGATCATCATGATCACCAGACCGCCAGCGATCAGCCCCAGGAATAGATCAACCGGCGCGTTGAGCAGGCCTATGCAAAAAATGACTCCCCAAGCCACGGCGCGAACAACGACAAGGTCGCGTAATGCATTGTAGGCTTTAATGGTGGAATGTTTGTCAGAGCGAACCCAAGACTGAATGATCGCTTGCCGAGCGGCGATCAACCCAGCGATCACTCCAACAAGCAAAACGAAATAGCCCGGCATGAACAGTTGGTAGAGCAGTACCGAGACCAGCCCGCGCACAATATCGTAAGGCAAGTAGGGAAAGGCGGAGGTGTGATTGAGTTTGCATTGCGCAAACCATTCCTGATCGCGTTTGGGAACCTTGTGTTCCACCAGATTCAGAAGCAACAGCTTCCGGATTCTGCGTCGGTATTTTGACAAACCAATTGTCACTTGTGCGCCCCCTGCGTGGGCACTTCGCAAAACGCGCCCACACCGCTATGGCTAAAGACCCAAGGTTAATTTTCGGTTTCCCTTTGTATGCGGCGCAAATAGGTGGGTTGATATCTGCAACCCTGCCAATCGCCATTGCCGTTGACTGTATGCGGCGCTGTGTTAATAAGATAACACACTATCATGAGCTCGCGCCCCACTCTTTTTGGACTGCTGAAACGCCCCTTTCGCAAGCAAGGGGGTGATGAAACGTCATGGAAAGAAGGCGCGCTGGATCGTTTTTATTCACAAGGTTCTGGATCCGGATCAGGATCAGAGGCGGTATCAAACGGCGGTTTTGCCGGTCACAGTGAAGCACATTTTGACCAGTGGGACGCTCGGCTGGATCAAGTTGATCGTTCCGTAGAGCTAGAGGAACGCAAACGGCAGCGGTGGTGGCAGCGTCAATATTGGTTGGGCAGGCGCAAGCGTTGGTGGTTTGCTCGAATTATTGCAGGCGCACTCTTTGTGTTCTTTCTGCTGACCGCGTGGCTTGCGCTGACGGTGCCGTTGTCGAAATCGCTGGAACCGATTGTTCCGCCGCAGATGACGCTGCTCGCAGCGGACGGTACACCCATTGCGCGCAACGGGGCAGTCACTGCAGAACCAGTCACTGTCGAGGCGCTGCCGGAACATGTGATTGAGCCGTTTTTGGCGATCGAGGACCGACGGTTTTACAGCCATTGGGGTATTGATCCCCGTGGTTTGGCACGAGCGGCTTGGACGAACCTAACGACTGGCCGTACCCAAGGCGGCAGCACAATCACGCAGCAGCTGGCCAAATTCACTTTCCTGACGTCAGAGCAAAGCATGACGCGCAAGGCCCGCGAGGCGATGATCGCGTTTTGGCTGGAGGCATGGCTAACCAAAGACGAGATACTCGAACGTTACCTGTCCAACGCCTATTTCGGCGACAACACGTACGGATTGCGCGCGGCGTCGCTGCACTATTTCTACCGCAAGCCTGAAAATCTGAAGCCGGAGCAAGCGGCGATGTTGGCAGGCTTGCTCAAGGCGCCGTCCCGGCTTGCCCCG
>CAKZSF010000188.1 GCA_937920575.1 uncultured Sphingomonadaceae bacterium
CACGCCGTGCTGCTCGGCAATGCCTACGTCAAAAGACCTCTCGGGATGTGCCTTGGCAAATTTGTCGACGCCCGTGCCACTGGGCATCGCGGCGGTGATCGCACAGATGCGGTTGTCCGTCTCGGCAAGTTTGGCGAGCGTTTCGCCAAACACATTCTGATAGGCGGGCGGGCCGCCGGATGATTTGTTCTGTTTGCCGGTCACCACATCGAATTTGGCGACGCCGTGATATTTGTCCGCGCTGCTTTCGGCTGGCTCATAGCCTTTGCCCTTCACTGTGCGGACATGGATCAGGAATGGGCCTTCCTCTGCATCGCGGACATTTTCCAGCACCGGGATTAAGTGGTCGAGATTGTGGCCATCAATCGGGCCGACATAGTAGAAGCCAAGCTCTTCAAACAATGTTCCGCCGGTCACCATGCCGCGCGTGTATTCTTCCGCCTTGCCGAGCGACTTGTGCACCCGGCGGCTGATCTTGGCCGTCATTTTGGAAGCAAGCGAGCGAAGCCCAAGATATTCACTGCTGGAAATCAGCCTTGCGAGATAGCCCGAAAGTCCGCCTACCGGTGGCGCGATCGACATGTCGTTGTCGTTCAGGATCACGATCAAGCGATTGCCCGCCTGTTCTGCGTTGTTCATCGCCTCATAGGCCATGCCCGCGCTCATCGCGCCGTCGCCGATCACTGCAATGGCTTTGCCCGGCTGATCGTTCAGCTTGTTCGCTACGGCAAAGCCCAGTCCCGCCGATATCGACGTCGAGCTGTGCGCTGCGCCGAACGGATCATATTCGCTCTCGCTGCGCTTGGTGAAACCGGAAAGACCCCCGCCCTGGCGAAGCGTACGAATCCGGTCGCGGCGGCCAGTGATAATCTTGTGCGGGTAGCATTGGTGCCCCACATCCCAGATCAGGCGATCATCGGGCGTGTTGAACACATAATGGATCGCGGCGGTCAGCTCGACCACGCCAAGGCCAGAACCCAGATGCCCTCCAGATGTGCTGACGGCGGAGATCATTTCGCTGCGCAACTCGTCAGAGAACTGCCTGAGTTGCTCCGGCTTCAATTTGCGAAGGTCGGATGGATACTCGACCGTATCGAGCAGCGGCGTGTGTGGGCGATCACTCATGGCAGCTTTGATACACCTAGAAATCTGTGCTGTCGATGAACAGCTTATCGATGAAATAGAACGGTTCGTCGCAGCCTGGGCTCAGCTCGCGCACTTGTCGCACAGCCCGCGCAGCTCGACCACGGGGCGAACATCGGCAAAGCCCGCCTCGCCGCCCACTTCGCGCAGCGCACCGGTCAAACGGTCATCATCCAGATGCCGCGCCTTGCCGCAATCGTCACAGATCAAGAAAATGCAATCGTGGCGACAGCCCGGGTGGCTGTTGACCAGATAGGCGTTGGCGCTCTCGATCTTGTTCGCAAGGTTGGTTTTCACGAACAGGTCAAGGATGCGATAGACGCTGTTCGCCGCAACGCGTTTTCCCCGCAATTGCGAGACCTGATCGGCAATGTCGTAAGCGCTCGTCGGCTTGTCATGCTGTGCGAGCGCCTCGTAAACCGTCGCCCGCAGGCCAGTCCATTGCTCGCCGCTGTCGTTCAGCGCCTTCTCGGCGGCATCAACCAGATCCTCGCCGGAGTGTTCAGTGTGCGAATGCATTCCCATGCCGCCCATATAGGCCGCATGCGCGCATCCCGCAATCAGCCGCGCTGAAAACGCGCGCGATAATAGGACGGGTACAGGCGCTTGAGCGCCGAGACTTTGGGCTTGTCCCACGTGACGATGTAACGCTGGCGCGGGTTCTTCACCATGTAATCCTGATGATAGGTCTCGGCTTTGTAGAACTTGCGGTAAGTTTCAATCTTGGTCACGATCCGCTTACCCCACACGCCTGATGCGCGCAGTTGCTTGATGTAAGCGTTGGCCACGCGGCGCTGCTCAGCGCTGAGCGGCACAAGCGCGCTGCGGTAATGCGCGCCCACATCAGGCCCTTGGCGATTCAATTGCGTCGGGTTTGTTCCGACCGAGAAGAAAATCCGCAGCAGTTCGTCATAGCGAACGACCTTGGGGTCATACACGACCCGCACGGATTCCTTGTGATTGGTAAAGCCGCCCGTCACGCTCTTGTAATTGGCTGTTGCTGCGGTGCCGCCGTGATAACCGGACACGGCGCTCTTCACGCCCTTCACATGGCTAAACACACCTTCGATGCCCCAGAAGCATCCACCCGCGAAGATCGCGGTTTTGAGCGCGCCTGACTCTTTGGCAGTAACACTGGCGGCAGGCGCCCTGACGGTTTTTTCTGCTGCGTAGGCTGGCTGACTTAACCCGGCAGAGGCCAAGGTAAAGGGAACCAGAAGCAGGGCCTTGCGGCTTAGAAGATCGCGAGAAGCTCCGGCCCGATCTGCGCGACCATCACGATTGTCGAGGCCGCGAAGCCAGCGAGAAAGGAATAGGTGAAGTCGTTTTTGAAAAGGCTCATCGGTGTTCTTTCGGCGAATCATTGTGCGTTGCTCCGCAGGGTTTAGCGCGGACCACTTTCGATATGGTGAACCCGCGCGTTGTCTTTCATTAATACGTTGGCGGAGGCCGAAAGGTTTCACTGATCATCTGCGCTGATAAAAAAAGGTTCGCCCAGCCAAGAGCCCGCAAGCGCGTCGGCCGATAGGCTGGACGCCAAGTGAGCGCCTAAGTGTCATGGGTGCAATTGCGGGCGCTTGAGGCCAAGCAAACTAGTGTCGGAAATGCCGCATCCCGGTCAACACCATGGCAAGGCCCGCATCGTCGGCGGCCGCGATCACTTCCTCATCGCGAATGGATCCGCCCGGCTGGATTACGGCGGTTGCACCCGCTTCTGCGGCCGAGATCAAACCGTCTGCGAAGGGGAAGAACGCGTCTGATGCCACAGCGCTGCCAACGGTTTTGGCTTCGGCCCACTTGTAAGTCTCTGCCGCTTCTTTCGCTTTGATCGCGGCAATCCGCGCACTGTCGCGGCGGTTCATTTGCCCCGCGCCGATCCCAGCAGTCGCGCCATCCTTGGCGTAGACGATTGCGTTGGATTTGACGTGCCGCGCGACGGTCCATGCGAACAAGCAGTCCTTCAACTCTTGCTCGGTCGGCTCACGCTTGGTCACGACTTTCAATTCAGCCTCTTTGATCGCCCCATTGTCGCGCGACTGAATCAGCATGCCACCAGCAATCGTCTTCATAAAGAAGCCGCCACGGCGCGGATCGGGCAAAGTTCCGCATTCCAGCACGCGCAGGTTCTTCTTCTTGGCGAAGATTGCTTTGGCGTCGTCCGATACGCTGGGCGCAATGATGACTTCGGTGAAGATTTTGGCGATGGCCTCTGCCGTTGCGCCATCCAGCTGCGTGTTGACTGCGACAATCCCGCCAAATGCCGAGACACTGTCGCATGCCAGCGCGGCATCCCACGCTTCCAGCAAAGTGCCCGCTTGCGCCACGCCGCAAGGGTTGGCGTGCTTGACGATCACAACCGCCGGATCTTGCCCGGCGAATTCTGCGGCCAATTCCAGCGCCGCATCCGCGTCGTTCAAATTGTTGTAGCTTAGCTCCTTGCCTTGCAACTGTGTTGCTTGCGGAACGCCCGCTGCACCCACCGCTTGCGGCAAATAAATCGCCGCCTGCTGATGCGGGTTCTCGCCATAGCGCAGCACATCACCGCGTTTGAACGCAAGCGGCATAGTCTCAACAAACGGCGTGGCCTTAAGCGCCTCTGGGCCCAGTGGATTGGTGAACGCATCACCAAAGGCAAACCAGTTCGATATCGCTGCATCATAGGCGGCGGTGCGCGAATAGGCTTTGCCTGCCATACGCACGCGGAATGCTTCGCTGGTCGCGCCGTCCTTGGTTTCCAGCTCTTCGGTTAGCTCCGCATAGTCCGACGGGTCGGTGACAATCGTCACGAATTTGTGGTTCTTCGCCGCCGAACGCACCATGCTCGGCCCGCCAATATCGATGTTTTCGATGATTTCTTCGCGGCTTGCCCCGCGTGCCACAGTCGCCTCGAACGGATAGAGATTGACGATCACCAGA